>CAINOO010000148.1 GCA_903851535.1 uncultured Chlorobiaceae bacterium
TCCACGGTTCAGATACGGTTCCGCGAGTTTTGGTTCAAGCTCCATTGCCCTTTTATGGTCAGCAAAACCGCCAGTTTGATCGCCAAGAGATAACTTTGCACACCCTCTGCTACTGTACGCATCAGAACATTTTTGGTCAAGATTGATGGCTTGATTGGCATCATTCAGGCCTCCGGAATAATCATCCAACTGAATTTTTGCCCATCAACGAGTAAGATAGGCATCAGCAAGCTTAGGATTCAGGGCAAGAGCGGTATTGGCATCTTCTAACGCACTTTCTTTGTTTGCTAAATATAAATTTGCATGCCCCCGATGACTGAATGCCTCAGCAAATTTAGGATTCAGTTTGATTGCTCTCGTGAAGTCCACAATGGAACCCCGATAATTATGCGCCTTAAGCTTTGCAAGACCACTCCGGTAAACGCTGCTGGCCAAATCAGCGGCGCTAACCACATTGCCTGCAAGCAACAAGGTGATCACCATTGCAAATAAAAGTCGAAATGGATGTTTCATTTTTTCATAATCTTGATCAGGTTGCTGAAAAGAGGGAGGACAATGATTCCTGTGAAATGGCTCCGTATGCTGCTGAAACTCATTCAACTTCTTCGAGTAAATAACATTTCAATTATACACAAAATAGCACAGACACTGAAATAATCGTAAGAACAACCGTGGAATTGACGCATGAGCCGCCTAAAGCCAGGCAATTTATTCCGTTCTTCCGGGTCGGGCAAGCTGAATAAACACCTCGTTCATGCTACCAGCGCCATAGTGCTGCTTCATCGCTTCCGGCCGGTCAAGCGCGGCCACACGGCCATCTACCATGATGCAGAGGCGGTCGCAATATTCGGCCTCATCCATGTAGTGGGTGGTGACAAAGATGGTGAGTCCTCGCCCGGAGGCTTCGTAGATCATGTCCCAGAAGCGGCGCCTTGTGACCGGATCGACCCCGCCGGTTGGCTCGTCAAGAAAGACAATCTTTGGTTCATGCAGGATGGCAACTGAAAAGGCGAGCTTCTGTTTCCAGCCGAGAGGCAGAGACGCAAGGCGTGCATCGGCGACCGATACCAGTTTGAGCATTTCGATGAGGTGGCGACTCTTCTCTTTTATGGCCTGGTTTGAGAGGCCGTAGATGCCGGCAAAGAAGCGGATGTTCTCGCGCACGGTCAGGTCGTCGTAGAGGGAGAAGCGCTGACTCATGTAGCCGATGTTCCTCTTTATTCCCTCTGCACCAGTGTAGAGATCGAATCCTGCAACGGTGGCCTTGCCGGAAGTGGGGGCGAGAAGGCCTGTCAGCATTTTGATGGCGGTGCTCTTGCCTGCCCCGTTCGCTCCGAGAAAGCCAAAAATCTCTCCTCCTGAGACACTCAGTGAAAGGGCATCAACGGCCACGAAATCGCCGAACCGTTTGGTCAGCTTGTCGGTATGAATCACCAGTTCACTCACAGGGCCCCCTCTTCCGATCAAGAGTAAAGGCAAGGCTCAGGAGAACAGGAAGCTCACTCATGGGCGCTCCCCTGTTTCTCTTCCATGAGCGAGATGAAGGTATCTTCAATGCCGGGCTGAATCACCGTAACCGAGAGATCCGTGAACCCTTCAGTCTGAAGAGTGGCAAGCAGTTCATCAGGGTTTACAAATGGACGATTGTCGGTGTAGTGCAGGACGCTGCCGAAGGCATAAACGGAGGCCGCATGGGGAGATGCGCGCAGGGCAGAGAGCAGCTTGCCTGTTTGGGTAGCACGGATGGCAAAGAGCTGTTTCGGGAAAAGGGCGGTAATGCCCGACGGCGTGTCAATCGCAAGGATTTTCCCCTCCTGCATGAAGGCAATCCGGTCGCAAAGCACCGCCTCGTCCATGTAGGGTGTGGAGACAAGAGTGGTCATCCCTTGCTCCCGCAGGCGGCGGAGCATGAGCCAGAACTCCTGTCGTGAAACGGCATCGACGCCGGTGGTGGGTTCATCAAGAAAGAGCACTTCGGGCCGATGCACCAACGCGCAGGAGAGGGCGAGCTTTTGCTTCATCCCGCCCGATAGCTTGCCTGCCCTCCTTTTTTTAAAGGGCTCAAGCTGGCTGTAGATGTCGCGGATCAGCTCATAGTTCTTTTCGATCGTTGTCCCAAAAACCGAAGAAAAAAAACGGAGATTCTCTTCAACGCTCAGATCGGGATAGAGTGAAAATTTGCCCGGCATGTAACCGATACGGTGGCGAAGATCACGGTAGAAACGTACCACGTCAAGCCCGAGCAGCTCTGCACGCCCCTTATCGGGAAGAAGAAGGGTGACCAGAATCCGAAAGAGAGTTGTCTTGCCTGCCCCATCCGCGCCGATAAAGCCGAAAAGCTCTCCCTCTCCGACCGCAAAATTAATCTCCTGAAGTGCCTGAACAGCGCCAAAGCGCTTGCCGACACCGGCAACCAGCACAGCCTCCTTCATGAGCCACGTTTTGTGGGCAGCCTCATCTCTCCGGGCATCCCGATTTTAAGGAGGCCACCCCGGTTATTGACCTGCACCTTCGCGGCGTAGACCATGCTCACCCGATCTTCCCTCGTTTGAATGATCTTCGGGGTAAACTCGGCTTTTTCAGAGATCCAGGTGATACGCCCCTTGAGGCTCCTGCCACCATCAATCAGCACCTCGACCTCTTCGCCAATCCTCACCTGCGGCACCTGTGCTCCACTCAGGTAGACTCTCAAAAACATGGTCTGAAGGTCGGCGATCCTGTAAAGTGGCTTGCCGTAGGAGGTGAGTTCACCCTGCTCGGCATACCGGGTAAGCACCACACCATCAACCGGATTGCGGACAACGCTCTTGCGGATCTGATCGTCAAGCTGGGCGATGCGGGCCTCCTTGGCGCTGATCTCTCCGGCAATGCCGGGGTTCTCGGTTTCGAGAGAGCTGATCTGGCGGTCGATAACAGCAATCCCGTTCTGGATAATCTCAAGCTGTTTTAAAGGAACAGCACCCTCATCGACAAGCCGCCTGTAGCGTTCATCATCACGCTTCAGGTTCTTGCGTTCTTCAAGCAGCACGCCAATACGTGCGCCGAGGCCAGGGCGTTTGGCGACAAGCGAGCGATGCTCCGCCTGAAGCTGGGTGCGGACAAAGTGCAGTTGGGTGGTATCGACAAGGGCGGCTACACTTCCTGCCGCCATTCGGCTCCCCTCTTCCACGTTCAGCATCTCAAGTTTTCCGTTTGCTTCGGATGAAACAATGATCTCGGTTGCCTCAAAATTGCCGTAGCCGTCTGAGCGATCGCTCTTCTGGCAACCTGCAAAAACAAGGAGGCAAAGCATGACGTTGAGCGTTAAAAAAAATGGTACCTGTCGCATGGTTGTAGAGTGTTTTCATGCCAGAAGATGGATGCGGGTAAAGAGGTAGTCGAGGGAGTCTTCGTTCAAGACAACCCTTGAAAAGCCGGTGGTGCCGAGTTCCATTGGCCGATTATCCCTGTCGCTGGTAAACTTGCGGCTCTGCTTGCCGTTATACCAGTAAACCAGCCTGATTTTGTTCCCTTCAATTTCAAGGGCCGTAATTCCCCGTTTTCCAATGGCGCAGCCGGAGTTAAAAAGACTGGGAATAGTGAGATTGTTGTAGAGACCGCTACGAAGGCCGATTTTTTTGCCTTGCTTGTAACAGGCTTCAAGCTCGGTTTTCAACGTAGCAATTTTCCTCTCAATTGCGGCACGTTTCTGAACATCTGAAGCTGGATAAACCCTGCACAGCTCCTCAATCCTGTAGTTCAGGAAATCAACTTTTGAGAGTGATTCAAAGAGAGGACGATGGGTATGGCCTATGATGGAGACAATTTTGGCATGGTTGGAGAACTCATAAATTGATTTCTCTATGGCAAAGCGTCGGGTACTGTTGTAGGCGATAGAAAACCCCCTTATGCCGACCGGTTTTATGATATAGCGAATAAAGAGGACAACAGCACGACTCACTATCGGGTAGGTCTCCCACAGAAGTACCGATGCCTGGTGACCATGAAAAAGCAGAAGGGTCTCCTTGCCGTACTGAAACTTCAGCGACTCAACCATTGATGAAGCGAGCCGGTACTTCCTCTCCTCAAGCAGTTCAGCATCATGGTTCCCGTATATTTTCCAAAAAAAACCGTTTTGCTCAAACTTCAAAAAAAGATCATAAAGTTCGTCCCACACCGCCTCAATGCTCTCAAGCGGAAACTTGAAAAGTTCCTCAACATCACCATTGAGAACAAGACTGTATTTTTCAGGAAGGTAATAGCTTCCGAGCATGGTTTTGACCAGTTCAGAATTCCGCTTGAACTCATCGCGCCTGCCGCCATTACCAATATGCAGGTCGCTGAGAATCAGCACTTTTGAAGAATTATCGATATTGACTGGTCTGGCATTCTGAAGCAGACGCTCAAGATGGGGATGTTTTTTATACTTGAAACTCATAGTGGTAGAACCGTTCTTCCTTTCTCCGGAGTATTTGCCATCCCGGAGGGAAGGCCCACTACTGATATAGTCAAAAAAAGTAACCCCCGCAAGATGGAACCACGCTGGAAGCGGGTTATCACCCCTCCTGCGGCAGGGAGGCTACCTCTCCCCTTTTTCGACTGCGATTGAGGAAAAAAGAAAAAAAAAGCTTTCTTGTGTTCCAGAGCCCGACAAACAATGACTCATCAATATTACGCAGCACCATCTTGATCTCTCCTGAACGATTCCGTAAAATCCATGCAATGCTGCTTCATCGCCAGCCTGACCTGACCGTTATTATGGATAACGTCAACAAGGCCTACAACCTGTCGGCCATTATCCGCAGTTGCGATGGCATCGGCATCGGTGAACTCCACGCGGTTTCATACCGAAAATCGATCTATACCGAACAAAATGCCGCCGCAGGTGCAAGCAAATGGCTAACCTTGAACCTTCATTCAAGTATTGCATCGGCCTACAATGCGGTATCAGGATGCGGTATGCAGATCCTTGTGGCTACGGGCAAAGAGGGTGCCCGGGATTTCAGGGAGATTGATTATACCCGGCCTACAGCCCTTGTCGTCGGTGCCGAATGGGATGGTATCTCGGAAGAGGCCATTCAGGGAGCCGACCATGCCATTACGGTACCGATGCTCGGCATGGTGGAGTCACTTAACGTCTCTGTCGCCACAGCGGTCATTCTCTTCGAAGCGCAGCGACAGAGAGCGGCAAAAGGGATGTACA
>CAINOO010000149.1 GCA_903851535.1 uncultured Chlorobiaceae bacterium
ATAACGGCTACTCCAACCAGGTTGTAGCAGCCGACCGGAGCATCAGCAATGACGTGGACATCCCGGAGTGCACAGAAGGTGTTGACTGCTGCCCAGTAGGCACTTGCGGTCGATTCGTCCCGAATTGTTTTTCCCATGTGTGTCGATAGACGTTTGTTGTATAATGTTTTTCTGTTCAGCGTGAGAGTCCCTGCAGCGACACAGGGAGCACTCCCCGGGGCTGAAGTTCTCCCCTCACGGCTTCAATAGCCAACTCTTCACTTGCTTCATTTGACGAGTAGGTGCAGAGGTAGGTTGTTATTTCCGGAAAAGAGTTAATGATGTAAGGGGTGCCGAGTGAGATAAAGATCAGTGGTATCTCTTTTGGCACAAGTCCTGCGAGGGAGTGGATAAACTGCTGCTGCATGTTGGTCAGCGTCAGTGTGCCTGAGCCGGCGAGCGCCTTGACGTAGGAGGTGACCAGTACCGCCGATGCTTTTGTTGCAAGGTCAGCAGCGTTTGCATAGCCGAGTGAGTCGGTATTGGGATCAATTCTGATATGGGTGGCGCTGTAGGCGCGATTGAGCTTTTCGATATACCCTTTTCCGGTTTCCGGATTGGCTTTATCCTGCAGGATGATATTGAGGATAGTGCCTGATGATGCATCCCTCTTGAGGGGAATGTTGTGGTTGGTGTCGCGCACCAGCGTGACGGCTCGCTCCGCAATCTGTCGGGCGAGGGTGCGGTGCACTTCAGGATTGATCCCCATCTCGATCCGGTTCAGATCAACAAGCCCTCTGTTTTCGATGCCAAGCCACTGTTTTACCAGAAGGATGCGGCGTACCGAGGCGTCGATTTGCTCCACCGGAATAAGCCCCTCTTCGACTGCTTTGACGATGGAGCTGTGGGCAAGTTCCGGATCGGGTGAAAAGAGCAGCAGGTCATTACCGGCCTGAACCGCTTTGACAGAAATTTCCGGGACGTTCTGGCCGTCATAGAGCGCTTTCATGTTCAGGGCATCGGTAATGATCAGCCCTGTAAAGCCGAGCTCCCGGCGAAGCAGGTCGGTGACGATGATTTTTGAAATGGAGGCGGGCTCCATGGTGCCGGTCAGTTTTGGTACGGCGATGTGCCCTACCATGACGCTGATAACGCCTTGCTCTATGGCCGCCCTGAAGGGTTTCAGTTCGTAGGCATCGAGTTGCTGACGGTCAAGCTGGAGGACGGGGAGCGAGATGTGGCTGTCGATAACCACATCCCCATGACCCGGAAAATGTTTTGCCGTCGCAACCATTCCGTTCGACTGGAGCCCTTTGATGATGGCGTTCGACATGCTGATGGTCAACGGGACGTTATCGCCGAATGAACGGGTGTTGATGATGGGGTTGAGCGGGTTGATGTTCAGGTCAACCGTCGGAGCATAGTTCTGGTGGATGCCGATAAGTTTGCTCTCCTCGGCTATGGCTTTTGCCATCTCTTCAGCCAGTCGTGGATCTCCGATTGCGGCCAAGGCCATGTTTGGAGGAAATTCGGTCGCCCCGCTCAGTCGCATGGCCATACCCCGTTCCATATCGGCACTCATCAGGAGCGGGCGCGGTGCAATCGACTGAAAATGGTTGGCGAGCATAGCGGCGCTGAAAGCATTGCCTTTGAGGAACATCATGCCACCGACCTTGCCTTGCCGTACCAGGCGGCTCATGAGATCGTACTCTTTGTCGTTACTGCCGCTATAATGGCCCTCCATTTGGGCAATGAGCATTTCTCCGACCTTTTCCGACAGCGTCATGCCCTTCAGGGTTTCCTCGATACGGGACTCTTTATGGCTGAAAATTTGTTGGGCGCACCACTTCTCCGTACCGGTTTTTGCTGTTGCTGACCCGTTTGACGATGCCAAAGTGATGAGCAGGAGGATAAAGAGGTATGAGAGAGGATGAGAGTATCTTGTTTTCATTGCAATAATATTCTTTCGGGCCCTTTTACCTGTCGGTGAAGAGCGTCGGGTTACAGGTGAAAAGTAAAAAAAATACCGACAATCCATTGTTCCGGATTGCGGAAGAGCTTGTGTTATAAAAAATTGTGGTGTCGTTGAAGAGTCTATTGCCGTGGCTGGCCATTGTAGAGCATACCGCCGTTGTCAAGGTAGAGCTGCAGAACCGGGACGGCTTCGCTGCGGCAGAGGCCAGTGAGCACTTCGATTCCCCGTTTTTCAAGTTCGTGAATCCATTGCTCCGGTTTCGCACCCTCATCAAAACCAGCCTCTTCTGCATCAGCGGTAAGGGCTCCGCAGAGCAGCCTGCTCACTCCTGACCATATAATTGCGCCGAAACACATGGCGCAGGGCTCCGAGGAGGTGACCAGCTCATAGCCGGGAAAGCCGGGCCGGTTCAGCGTGTATGAAGAGAGCCGCTGCTCGGCAACGGCAAGAGCCACCATCTCCGCATGTGCATGTGAGCAGTTGCTC
>CAINOO010000150.1 GCA_903851535.1 uncultured Chlorobiaceae bacterium
CTTTGCTGACACCCTGGTTCGCTTCACCCCGCGCAGGGTAATCCTTGAGCCGCGCCAGGTACAGATGGTGCGGATGATGCTCCGCAAACCCGCAGACCTGGCCGAGGGTGAATACCGTTCCCATCTGAGCTTTCGCCTCATCCCATCTACCGAGAATGCGGTCAAACCAGATTCGGTAAGCACTGGCATACAGATCAAGCTGATACCTATTTACGGCGTGACGATTCCGGTCATTGTGCGCCAAGGCTCCCTGAAGGCGACTGCTCGGCTGAACGGCCTTCGTTTTGACGCGAAAGGGCTTCACCTGACCATTGAACGCGAGGGAAATCGCTCAACCTACGGCGATCTTGCGGTTCAATGGAAAGGCAAGGGCGGCAAAGCAGTCGCGGTTGGTGCGATAAATGGTATTGCGGTCTATACCCCCAATCCAAAACGAACGGTATCCCTGACCCTCGCCCCACCCAAAGGGGTAGAACTCAGGGGTGGTGAATTGATCGTCCGCTACACCAGCAAGGAAAACGATATAGATCAACTCATCGCTGAAGGCAGGGTTGTCGTTCCATAAGCTTTCGCTCCTTCACGTCGTCACTCAAAAAAATAATCCCCCACAATAGAGCTTGTTTTGCCAGCCATATCCTCTTTTCTCAGGATTGGCTGGCAACCAATCCGCTTATGCTCCCCTGCGCTCATGGCACTCCACAACCCTTCAAACGTACATACGCTTCTCCAGCAAAATTTACAGGAATCTTGCAAAACTCACACTATGTATCAGATACTGTTGCAAAAAACATATACAAAAACTATATTATTGGTGAGCGTTTGTATATATAAAGCTAATATGTCAGAACAATTCATCAGGGGGGCGATAGTCATGAAAAAGAACATTATAGCAATCTCCTTCCTCGCGGCGTTGCTCGCTTTCGGAAGTGATGTCAAGGCAGATGGGACGGCCAACGCTACGGCAAAAATCATTGGCTCACTCACCATTACCAAGGATGGAACAACCTCTACGTTTGGAGATCTTGCCTTTGGCTCCATTGTGCCAAATGCAACCGGTGGTACGGTGGTTATCAATCCTTTCGCCGGTGTGCGAACACCTTCTGGTGTGCAGGTGATCTCCTCAACCTACGGTCCGGCAGCATTTACGCTCTCCGGCGAATCGAACGCAACCTACGCAGTAACATTACCATCAAGCACGACGATCACAAAAACAGGTGGCACGGAGACGATGACGGTGGATACCTTTACCTCTACCTTATCAGGAGCAGGGCTCGTGGTAACGGGTACGCTGGTCGGAACGGGAGGTTCATTCAAGGTAGGAGGAAAGCTGCATGTGGCTGCCGATCAGACACCTGGATCCTATACCGGAACGTTTACAGTGACCGCAGCTTATAACTGAGTTGTTCGGGCAACAGCAAGAATCCATTACTCCCTTTTGGCAGAGCCGTGCCGACCTCTGCCTTTTTGGAAAGTAATCTCCTCTTTTGTAGACTGTGATTTAACTGTGCCACACCTGATTGTTCACAACAGCCATCAGGAAAACGACACTGAACAGGTGCTCGCCAAGAGCCAGATTGCCAATTGCATAATTTTTTCAGAGTTTTACAGCGCTCACTCCTCTTGCTCTTTTGGCTCTGCCTTCTGAACGCCTCACTGACAAGGCTTCTGCATGGCGAGGAGAGCAAAATTGCAGGGCAGCCAACTACCCTCAGTGATGACTTTATGCTTCTCTGCGTCGTTCGGCTTGGCGGATCGAGCCTTGAGGGTAACCTCGTCACCTACACCGCTCCTCCGGGGCTCTTTCTCCCTCTTGGCGAGCTGAGCCGAAGCCTTGAACTCGGCATTACGGTTGACACCGCCAAACGGAGCGGCACTGGCCATGTCACAAACCCTTCACAACCATTCCGGCTCGACATGGCAAGCGCCTCCATTACCGTCTCCGGCAAATCATACAGGTACGACCCGGCGCTGGTGGTTGCTCTCCCTGACGATATCTATGTTGAGAGCGGGCTGCTTGCCGAGTGGCTTTCGATGCGCATTGAGGCCAACCGCCTCGATGCGGCGGTCGATATCCGCCCCTTTATGCCGCTCCCCATCCAGGAGCGCATGGCACGCAGCCAGCGCGGCTCCAATACCTGGGGTTACGGCAATTACAAGGATTTCGGCTATCCGCTGCTCGACACTCCCTACCGCCTCCTTGCTGGCCCGAGCATCGATCTCTCCCTCTCCTCTTCGCTGACCGGAGAGGGATTTGGAAAAATAACTCCACAAAACAGCAGCTATTACACCCGCTTCACGGGCGATTTCCTCTGGATGAGCGGGCGGCTTGATCTTTCAGGCCAGATTGCGGCTGGAAAATCGATTATCGGCATTACGAACGGCTCCGTGCTCCTTGAACGGGAACAACCTTCGGGCGGCATGTTGGCCCTGCTTGATGCCCGCAAAGTTGCCATCGGGGATATCCAACCTGAGGGGCTGCCACTGATTGGCAACAGTTTGGGGTCAGGGCTCATGGTCAGCAACTACCCGCTCAATCAATCCTCATTTTTCGACAAGCTCACCCTGCGCGGTTTTTTGGCCAAGGGATGGGATGTGGAGCTCTACAGTAATGCCGACCTGCTCGATTACCGCCCCTCAAATCCGGAGGAGAGCTATGCGTTTGTCGATATCCCTCTCATCTACGGCCTCAATGAACTGCGCCTTATCTTCCACGGCCCCCAGGGCGAAAAGCGGGTTGAGAGTCATATCTTCAACGTCGGGCGCAACATGATTGAGCCGGGAAGCTTCAACTACCAGTTCACCGCATCCAACGCTTCACTGCGTTCACTGCTCACCACGCCAACCGGTGACCCTGCACC
>CAINOO010000151.1 GCA_903851535.1 uncultured Chlorobiaceae bacterium
GCAGAACAAAAGATCAAGGGTTATGTAAAACGGTTGGAAACCGCAATGCAGGGCACGCTCCAGGCGGTTGCAAAAGTTGTGGAGGCTCATGATCCCTACACCGCAGGTCATGAGCGGCGCGTTGGCCAGATCGCGACGGATATAGCACGGGAAATGGGGTTGAGCGAAGAGAAGTGCCACACGCTGCAGCTCATCGGTCTGGTGCACGATATTGGCAAAATGAGCATACCGGGCGAGATACTGACCAAACCGGGCCGCTTGTCAGCAATTGAGTTGGAACTTGTCAAGACTCATGCTGAACAAGGCTATCAAATCCTCAAAGATGTCGAGTTTCCTCTGCCGATTGCACAAATCATCAGGGAGCACCACGAGCGTATGGATGGCAGCGGCTATCCGCATGGTCTGAAAGGAGAGGCTATATCTCTTGAAGCGCGAATCCTTGCCGTAGCCGATGTGCTTGAAGCCATGGCCTCACAACGCCCTTACCGGGCTTCGTTAGGCATAGAAGAGGCCCTCCATGAAATAGAGAGTCATCGGGTAGGGCACTTCGACCCGCAAGTCGTTGATGCCGTACTCCGCCTGTTTCGCGAAAAAGGCTACCATCTGCCAGACTGATGCCGTAGGTGGGGTGAAGTGGCAGATACAATGGCAAGACTCCCGGCGGGTTGCAGAACCGCCTGAAA
Organism: uncultured Chlorobiaceae bacterium; assembly: GCA_903851535.1. Classification (GTDB taxonomy): domain Bacteria; phylum Bacteroidota; class Chlorobiia; order Chlorobiales; family Chlorobiaceae; genus Chlorobium. The sequence goes on from CAINOO010000151.1 coordinate 684, forward strand.
TAAAAAAAGCGGGGCAGGGAAGACCAGAGGCCTTTCCCACGAGCAGGGTCAGCATTACCCGATCCCCCGTTACCCGCTGGAGAAATGTACCAAAAAGCAGCAAAGCAAGCAAAGCCAGAGGCGAGTACGCGCCAGCGTGCTTGCAAGAGGCAGTATGGGCGGGAAATACCGTCCATGCTGCTGTTTGCAGTGAGTAGCGGAGCAACAATGCACAGGCACATGCTGCCATCACCAGTTTGTATAATCACCTGATAAACACTTTGGTCACCGAAAGAGTTTGCAAACCACGCCATGCCACTGGTCGCATATACTGAATACGCCGATGCAAATGAATTTCGAAAAAATGTGTACTCTTCAATGTTGGCCAATAAAGAAAAAGTGCATCAATCGTGTGTTTGAACCAATAACGCCACCACCAATGCCCGGCATTGGCAGGACGAGCCGGATAGCCGTTTCGAAGATGACGGGCATTTTTTTTTAGCGCAGTTCTCCAACCACACCAAACCGAATCTGATGATGGATGACCTTACACCGCCACAAACCGCATCCCAATCAAACCGCGACGAAGAGCTCGATAAAGCCTTGATTGCAGATCTCATTGAGCAGCCCAAACAGCTCGACAAACTGGCCCGGGTGTTACTGATTCTCAGCTTCGTTTTTCCGGTGTTCTACGCTCTTGGTTTAAAGTTTTTTTCAGGCGCAGAGAGTACAGAAGCATCGACCGGCACCCTATGGCTCATGGTTTTGGCCTTTATGAGCTGGTTTCTCTCGCTCCTGTTGAGCCTCTTCGCCTTGCTCTCCAGCAAAATCAGGCGCGACCCGGCAGCCAAAAGCAACGCAACCGGCAACAAAGGCAAACCCGTAACGGTTGAAGCGCTCTACCTGGCCAGTGCTCGCTCCAAAAGGCGCAGGCTGTTAGCCTCCAGCCTCTTCTGCTTCACGGGAATATGTTTTGCAGGGATCACGGTATTCAGCGCAGCATTCCCGGGCCTCACCTCAATGCCGTCTACCGCAAACTTCGTATTGATACGTGGAAGTGAATTTACCATGGGGAGCCCTGAAACAGAAGTTGGCAGATCGACCGATGAAACGCAGCATCAGGTAAAAGTGAATGACTTTTATATGAGCAAATATGAGGTGACCGTTGCCGAGTTCAGGCGCTTTATCGCTGAATCAGGCTATAAGACAGATGCTGAAAATGGAAAGATGGGCTATGATAGATTTGGTGCGTCCATAGGGACACCAGGAATAAACTGGCGTTATGGAGTCTCTGGCAAGGTACGCCCCAAGAGCGAAGAGAACCATCCGGTGGTTCATGTGAGCTGGAACGATGCTGTAGAATATTGCCGATGGCTCTCTGAAAAAACAGGGAAGTGGTATCGTTTGCCAACCGAAGCAGAGTGGGAGTATGCTTGCCGTGCCGGAAGCCGTACCCCCTTCAACAAAGGAGGAAATATCACAACATCTCAGGCCAACTATGATGGCAATTATCCTTACAACAATAACCGGAAAGGTCAATATCGTGCAAAGACGGTTGCGGTAGACAGTTTCGAGCCCAATGCATGGGGTCTGTACAATATGCACGGCAATGTGTGGGAGTGGTGCGATGACGTCTACAGCGGTACATACTATGATGAGTGCAAGGC
>CAINOO010000152.1 GCA_903851535.1 uncultured Chlorobiaceae bacterium
TCCGGCGTTTTCCGGCAGCGGGTATGATTATGCTCATCATTTCTACGACTGGCCAGACCAGAATACCCTTAATCCGGGGATTCCTGAAGGTCAGAACACCGTTGGTATTTCGCTGAAAAATCTTTTTCATGGTAAATTCAGTAGCTCATCCTCCCTGCACGAAGAGGGCGCTTTGGATAGAGAGTATGCAAGGCAGTTGCTCTCCTTGACTGTTTCGACGACTTACAATGCTGCGGCTGAATCCTTTCATTTTTCACCGTTGATTATTACGGCTTCAAGTAATGCCCTTTCGGAGAATCTGCTTTTCAGCGCTGGTTCGATGTATGATTTTTATGGCTATGATCCCTTGACCGGTGCGAGGCTTAACCGTACAAACAGTGAGGAGGGTAATGGAGTGCTCCGTTTTGTCAAGGGATTTCTCGATATGAGTTTCAGTGTTCAGGGTGGCAGAGAGAGCGGCACGACAACCTCACCAGTCAGGTCGCCACTTTTGATGAATACCCTGCAGACGTTTTTTAACGTGGGGGAGGTCAGTAACGTCGATTATAGCCTGCCGTGGGAACTTCGTTTTTCTCTCTTTCTGCAATCGGACAGAAGCAATCCTCTTGCTCCGGAGACCATAACACTGATCAACGCAGCGGCGAAAGCAGCTCTTTCTTCAAACTGGCAGATGGCCGCCAATACCGGTTATGATTTTCAAAACAGGAAGCTGGTTTTGCCCATGCTTCAACTTACCCGGAATCTTCATTGCTGGCAGGTTAGCGCTCAGTGGGTTCCTTTCGGCCAATTCCGGAGCTATGCTCTCGAAATAGGCCTGAAAGCGCCTGAGTTGAAGGATCTCCATTTCAGGCAGGGAAGGATGTGGTAAGTCAGTGTGAAGCTGCGGGTTCAACAAGTTCGAGGATCCTGGCCAGCCGTTTATTGAACTCTTCATGGGCATCGTGGTGGCTGCAGTGCGATGCTTTGGGGAGAATATATGCCCCGGCCTGCGGCAGAAGTTGCTGAAATTCCGGTATGATTTTGTGTGGCGGGAGTGCGCTGTCTTCGGCTCCCCAGACAAGATAGGCAGGCCCGTTGTAATTACAGGGTTTTGTGATGTGGTCGAGCCTGAAATCAAGCGGCCTTTTGGAGGGTGAGAGGTATGAGAATTGAGCCCCCTGATCCTGGAGTGGCTGGGTGAACTGGTTGATCAGTTTGTCGTCAACCTTGCCCTGATTAAAGTAGGTTGGCATGAGGCTCTGGCCAACAGCAACGGGATTGGCAAAGGCTGCCAGAAGCATTTCACCGATGAGAGGTGATGCGACGAGACCAAAAAAAAGCGTACTCATGCCGTCCATTGTGTCTCCAAAAAGACCAGAGGGGTTGACAAGAATGAGCGCCTTTACCTTCTCCGGTTGATAGTGCGCAAAGTAGATTGCACTTGCGGCACCCATTGAGTGGCCGACAATAATGACCGAGTCGAGTTTTTTCAGGTAGAGAAATGTTTCGATCTGTGAGGCGAAGAGTTCAAGACTATAGCCTACATTTGGTTTTTGTGATTTTCCGAATCCGATCAAATCCATGGCATAGATTTTATGATCACGGGCAAATTCAGGGATATTCAGATCCCAGTGCTCAATCATCCCGCCGTAGCCGTGAAGAAAAAGCATCGGAGTTTTTTCTGCGTGCTCCTCTCCGAACTCCTGCCACCGGATTTTTGCTTCGTGTTGAGGGGAGAACTGCCATAGAAAATATTGATCTTGTACAATGTTGTTCATGATGAAAATCATTGATTTCGGATGATAAAACCAGGCTGAAAGAGCAATATAGGTTTTTAGACAGGAGAAAAGATATTAGGATTTTATGCTTAATAGGGTTAAAATAGTCCTATTTAACAAAATTTGATGCTATGCTTCAGGTTTCCAGAAAATTTGAATATGGGCTGCATGCGGTTACCTATTTGGCAACCAAGGGTCTTGGCCGGGTGGTTACGGTCAAGGAGATGGCCGATGAGATTGGCTTTTCTCAGGAGTTTCTTTCCAAGGCGATGCAGAGTCTTAAACGGGCAGGTATTGCCGCCTCTGTTCAGGGGGTAAAAGGGGGCTACAGGCTTGGCAAAGCAATTGAAGAGGTTACCGTTGCTGATATTGCGCTTGCCATTGAAGGAAAGCCGCACCTGGTGCGCTGCGGTGTGAAGGCTGATCGGTGTGAAATTTTTTCATCTTGCCATCACAGGGGTTACATAAATACCCTGCAGCATAAAATTCAGGCGCTTCTGACGGCGACCACCATCCACTCTCTCCTGAAAGAGATTGAGGGGTGAGCAACCGGCGTATCAAAAAGTTTTTTCCCTGAGCTTCACGGGCTTCGTTTCTTATCTTCGTACTTTGCCCGGCTCTTTTTGCATGAAACCAGATGACACTTTAAACATGATCACTCATAGGCTCAACAATTCAGCCGTTGCTGAAACGAGTCTGCCTGATATTGTCCTCAAAGGCATTAACACCCACAATCTCCAAAATATCTCGGTCTGTATTCCCCGCAACAAGTTTGTGGTGCTGACCGGAGTCAGTGGATCGGGCAAGTCAAGCCTTGCTTTCGATACCCTCTATGCAGAAGGGCATCGACGCTATGTTGAATCTCTCTCAGCCTATGTACGCCAGTTCCTTGAGCGCATGCCGAGGCCGGATATTGAAAGTGTTGAAGGAATTGCTCCTGCCATAGCCATTGAGCAAAAGCCGATTCCCAAAAATCCGCGTTCAACGGTTGGAACGGTGTCTGAAATTTATGACTATCTCCGTTTGCTCTATGCCCGTATCGGTAAAATCTATTCCCGCGATACCAATGAGCTTGTCTTGCGCCATACTCCCGATGATGTGAGCCTGCAGGCAGGTTTTTTTGAGGAGGGCACAAAATTTTATGCAGGTTTTTTTTTCCCTGTTCATGAGGATGCAGGCCACCACACCTGTTCGGTTCAGGATGAAATAGCTAATCTTCTCAAAAAAGGCTTTTTCAGGGTGGTTGCAGGGGAGGAGATTGTGGATCTCAACCAGGAGTCGGCCTGCAAGCGGGTGCTTGAGATGCCGGGTGCCGAGCGATCAACGCTTCTTGTGCTGGTCGATCGTTTTGTGGCGCGTGATGATGAAAAGGTATTCAGCCGTGTATCACAGGCAGCCGAGAGCTGTTTCAATGAATCCGGCGGGTATGCTGTTTTGAAGGTTGTCGGAGGGAAAACCTATCTCTTCAGTGACCGGCTTGAACTGAATGGTATTGAGTATCCGGAGCCCTCTCCCCAGCTTTTTGCTTTCAACTCTCCGATTGGTGCCTGCACGACCTGCCAGGGGTTTGGACGTATTGCCGGTATTGATGAGGATGCCGTGGTGCCCGACAAATCGCTTACGCTCGAAGAGGGGGCCATTGCCTGCTGGAACTCGGAAAAGTACCGATGGAATCTTCAAGCGCTGCTTGAACATGCCGATGTTCTTGGTATCCCGACTGACAGGCCTTATGAAAAACTCTCATTCGAGCAGAAGGAGATTATCTGGAAAGGTACTGCCGATAAACGCTATGAGGGGATCTGGCCTTTTTTTGCTGAAATAGAGAAGGATGCCGGTTACAAGATGCACTATCGGGTCTTTTTGAGCCGATATCGCGGCTACGCAACCTGTCCCGATTGCGAAGGGAGCCGCCTTAATCCTGATGCGCGCCTTGTCAGGGTTTCTGGTCGTCATATCAGCGAGGTCGCGCGCATGAACATTGCCGATGCCTCCGACTTTTTTTGCAACCTCAACATTTCACCCTTTGATCGCAAGGTGGCCGAAGTGGTGCTGCAGGAGATTGTCAAGAGGCTTGGCTATCTCCTCGATGTAGGATTGAACTACCTTACCCTTGATCGTCTGACCCATACCCTGAGCGGCGGTGAGTTTCAGCGCATCAATCTTTCGACCTCCCTTGGTTCTCCGCTTGTCGGGGCTATCTATATTCTTGACGAGCCGAGCATAGGACTGCATCAGAGCGACTCAGCCCGACTTATTACGCTGCTCAGAAAGCTGCGTGACCTGGGCAATACCGTCGTGGTTGTTGAGCATGACCGAGAAATCATTGAGGCGGCTGATGAAGTGATCGATCTTGGCCCCTTTGCCGGTCGTCTCGGCGGTGAGGTGGTTTTTCATGGTTCTGTGGCCGCCATGAAAGAATCAGGCACCTCTCTGACCGCCCTGTACCTCAACGGCATGAAACGGATAGCAGTACCCGCCGTCCGCAGAACGGTGGATTTCAGCTCCTGCATTGAGATCACCGGTGCCATGCAGAACAATCTGAAAAATATTGATGTCCGCTTTCCCCTTGGTGTCATGACCTGCGTGACGGGGGTGAGTGGATCGGGCAAGTCTACTCTGGTCAATGATATCCTCAACAAGGGGATCATGAAGGATAAGGTTGGCCTGAAGGAGAAGGTCGGCACACACCGCTCAATTTCGGGCGGATGGCTGGTTGATCGCGTCGAGCATGTCGATCAGTCGCCCATCGGAAAATCAAGCCGCAGTAATCCCGTTACCTATTTGAAGATATTCGACGATATCCGCACCCTTTTTGCCTCAACAAAGGATGCCCGGCAAAGGGGGCTCAAGGCTGGTTATTTCTCTTTCAACATCCCCGGTGGTCGTTGTGAAACTTGTTCCGGAGAGGGGAGTGTCCATATTGAGATGCAGTTTCTTGCCGATATCGAGGCTGTTTGTGAGGATTGCAACGGTCTCCGCTACAAGGCAGAGACACTCGAAGTGAAGTACAACGGGCTTTCCATCGCCGAGGTTCTGGCCCTGACGGTAGAGGAGGCCATCACCTTTTTCAGCAAAGAGAGGGGGATTGCCAAAAAACTGATGGTGCTCGATGAGGTAGGGCTTGGCTACATCAAGCTTGGTCAGTCCTCAAGCACCCTTTCCGGCGGTGAGGCGCAACGGCTCAAGCTGGCAAGCTTTATTGCCCATGCTGATGTGGCTCACACCCTCTTTATTTTTGATGAGCCGACAACCGGTCTTCATTTTGAAGATATCAACAAGCTGATCTGCTGTTTTGAAAAACTTCTTGAGCAGAAGAACACACTCGTTATTATTGAGCACAACCCTGATATTATTGTACAGGCCGACTGGGTCATTGACCTCGGGCCAGGGGCGGGTGATAAAGGGGGCTCTCTTGTTGCCGAAGGAACTCCGGAAGAGATCGCACGCAGAGCAGACTCTCTGACTGGTCGCTATATCAACTCTTCGCTCGAACGATGAAGGTGCAAGTTATCTGCCGATCAACTTCTGGTGTGATCCTCTTCAAGCGCGCCGCCATGTAGCCTGATATGCGGAAAGTGTGATGCTGCGGTGCGCTCTACCCAAACCGGTTCCCCCTTGCTGAACTCACTCTCGTTTGAGGCTACCGAGAGTCGGTTGTTGGCAAGGGCAACGATTTCCTGCAGAAAAAGGGAGAATTGCCGCTCTTCTGCGGTTGCTGTATCGTCACGCATTTTTGACGTTATGCCCCGAAGCTTTTCTATGGTGACTTTACCGATGGTGCTGTAAGAGATTGGCTGGTTCATGATTGCTCTGCATGGTAAAAAAGATACACTCTGTAACAAAGAAACTGTTTGGAGGGAAGTGTATTTTTGTTATTATTGATTGTTCTGTTAGCACTCGACCTCTTAGAGTGCTAACAGTATAAAATCAATACTTAAGTCAATAGTATCTTACTATTAAATCTAAAATCCAAACAAGAGAAGACAATGAACTTGAAACCTTTATCTGATCGAGTTATTGTTAAGCCTGCAGCGGCGGAAGAAAAAACCAAGGGCGGCCTTTACATTCCTGATACCGGAAAAGAAAAACCGCAGTATGGTGAAGTTGTTGCTGTAGGAGCAGGTAAAATTGCCGACAATGGCCAGTTGCTTGAAATGCAGGTCACGGTAGGCAGTAAAGTGCTGTATGGCAAATATTCCGGCACCGAAGTGAGTGTGGAAGGTGAGGATTACCTTATCATGCGCGAGTCGGACATTTTTGCTATTCTCGGCTGATCTGTAATTAACTTTTTTTTAACCTACTGGAGAACGCGTTACAATGACTGCTAAAGATATCCTTTTTGATACTGAAGCCAGAGCCAAGCTTAAAGTTGGCGTCGACAAACTGGCCAATGCTGTAAAAGTTACCCTCGGACCTGCCGGGCGTAACGTTTTGATCGACAAAAAATTTGGTGCACCAACCTCAACCAAGGATGGCGTTACTGTTGCAAAAGAGATCGAACTTTCTGACCCCTTTGAAAATATGGGTGCCCAGATGGTTCGTGAAGTTGCTTCAAAAACCAGCGATGTTGCCGGTGATGGTACAACAACAGCTACCGTTCTTGCCCAGGCAATCTATCGTGAAGGCCTGAAGAATGTGACGGCAGGTGCCCGTCCGATTGACCTCAAAAGAGGCATCGACCGCGCCGTTAAAGAGGTTGTGCAGGAGCTGAGAAATATCAGCCGCAGCATCTCCGGTAAAAAAGAGATTGCCCAGGTTGGTACCATCTCCGCAAACAACGATCCTGAAATCGGCGAACTGATTGCCGAAGCAATGGACAAGGTTGGCAAAGATGGTGTTATCACCGTTGAAGAAGCAAAGGGTATGGACACCGAGCTGAAGGTTGTTGAAGGTATGCAGTTCGACCGTGGCTACCTTTCACCCTACTTCGTGACCAATCCTGAAACTATGGATGCCGAGCTCGAAGATCCGCTGATTCTTATCTACGACAAGAAGATCAGCAACATGAAGGAGCTGCTTCCGATTCTTGAAAAATCAGCACAGTCCGGCCGTCCGCTTCTGATCATTTCAGAGGACATCGAAGGCGAAGCTCTTGCAACCATTGTTGTCAACAAGCTTCGTGGTACCCTGAGAGTTTGCGCTGTCAAGGCTCCTGGCTTCGGCGATCGCCGCAAGGCAATGCTCGAAGATATCGCCATTCTTACTGGCGGTACCGTTATTTCCGAAGAGAAGGGCTACAAGCTCGAAAATGCAACCATCTCCTACCTCGGCCAGGCTGGTCGCGTAACAATCGACAAGGATAACACCACCATTGTTGAAGGCAAGGGCGGCGCTGAAGAGATCAAGGCTCGTATCAACGAAATCAAGGGACAGGTTGAAAAATCTACCTCCGATTACGATACAGAAAAATTGCAGGAGCGTCTTGCAAAACTTTCAGGCGGAGTTGCTGTCCTCAACATCGGAGCTTCAACCGAAGTCGAGATGAAAGAGAAGAAAGCACGTGTTGAAGATGCACTGCACGCAACCCGTGCTGCTGTTCAGGAAGGTATCGTCGTTGGTGGCGGTGTTGCCCTGATCCGTGCAATCAAGGGTCTTGACCGTGCCATTGCCGACAACGAAGATCAGAAAACCGGTATTGAAATTATCCGCCGTGCACTTGAAGAACCTCTTCGCCAGATCGTGGCAAACACCGGCACCACCGATGGCGCTGTTGTTCTTGAGAAGGTCAAGGCAGGAACCGGTGATTTTGGTTTCAACGCCAGAACCGAACAGTACGAAAACCTGGTAGAAGCAGGTGTGGTCGATCCTACCAAGGTAACCAGAAGCGCTCTTGAGAACGCAGCATCGGTTGCCAGTATTCTTTTGACCACCGAAGCAGCAATCACCGACATCAAGGAAGATAAATCCGACATGCCGGCAATGCCTCCAGGCGGAATGGGTGGAATGGGCGGCATGTATTAA
>CAINOO010000153.1 GCA_903851535.1 uncultured Chlorobiaceae bacterium
CTGCAACCGGTTTTCGGTTCCAGGTGCAAGTTCAAACCCCTTGATCCTATCAAGAGCTGCTTTTACTTTTGGCACACACTGCCGGTATTTTTCTTTGCGCAGTGCATCAAGAAAACTCCTTAACTGAGCGTCATGCTGCTGAAAATCACCATCGCCGGCGGCTTTGAGCGCATAAAAGCGGTCAATATCGATCGCTTTGGCAAGCATAGGGAGCGCACTTGCCACGTCACCAAGTGCCATCTGTACTTTGGATGCCTGAAAGAAAACCTCTCCTATTTCTGGATGCAGTGCCATTGCCTGCTCCGTATGGGCAAGGGCTTGTTTCATCTTACCTTGGCAATATGCTGCCCAGCCTGCGGAGAGAAATGCTCGGCCTGCGTCATGCGGATAATCAGTTTCGCCGTAGCGAGCGGCGGTCAGGAACGACTCTTCCGCTTTTGCAAGATCGTAGAGTGACATGTCGCAGTCAGCAAAGCCAAGCTGAAGGGTGCCCTTCATCTGATGAAAGCGCCATTCGAGCTTGTAACCGGCAGAGGTGTGATCACCAAAAATCGCCTTGTCGAGCTCTTCAAAACTTTCTCGGTATAGCCTTTTGCGGAATGCGTCACGCGCAATTTCGAAGTGTTCAAAGGCGACGGTCTGAACCGGTGTTTTGGCTATTTTTACCAGCTCTGACAAGGTATCATTCATGTGGCCAAGGGAGGCCAGAACTGCACCAAAGCCCCAGTGAAAGGTAGCGTTCAGCTCGGAAATACCCTCCGACAGCCGGTCAAAACCAGCGTCCATGCTATAGGATAGCCTTTCAAACCCATCATTGAGTGCGCCGACTGTCCGGTCGGTCGAAGCGTTGAGTAACTCCAGATGCTCACGCTGCAACGACTCATTTGATGCAATGATATCACGGGTCTGGCGCGAGATATCCATTGAAACCTTTTTGGCGGCGTTTCGCGTGGCCGATTGTACATCGCTGACAAAACTCTTTGCCTGCAAATAATCATGATGCGACAGGCTGGTACCCCATACATAGTTGCTCATTGACCCGGCTCCTTTCCGTTATAGTATTGGTGATTGAATGATCTTATCAGAACGAAAGATAACGTAAAAGAGCGTTAACAAGAGCATGATAACAATGCTTTTCATCACCTTACTCGCTTCCGTACTGCTGCCAGCTTGCTCTGCCGTTTAATGGGGTGATGATCAAGGAATGGCGGGATAAGAGCACGACCCTGCGGGGAAAATGGTGCGACATGGCTGCTTGGAGCGTCAGGCTCTTGCCGCCGTCCTGCGGCTTTGCTTTTGCTGCTGCTTCGAGCGGGCGGGCGCGGGCTTGCGGACGATCGGCGCGGGGGCTTTTGCTGCCAAAGCGGGCAGCGAGCTGGGGGGGAAGCGAAGCGCACCAGAAAACACAAACGGTGCTATTTTGCGAAATTTGTTCCACAATTGCACATTCAAAGGCTTAAAAAATACTTAAAACGTTATAATATAACAGCTTATCAAAATAAACAGCAACTATATTGAGTAGTTACTGTTTTATTTTATATTTAAAGGTACTTATTGATATCAAAAAGTGGTATTGCCCTGTGCATAAAAAGCAGCAAAAAATTTTACAGCAGATCTTTGACGATCCCGTGCGTGCTGATATGAAGTGGAGCGATATCGAAAACCTGTTAGTAAGTTTTTGGGCCGAAGTTTCCGAAGGCCGTGGATTGAGAGTGCGTATTTTTCTGAACGGAGTGCGAGCACTCTTTCACCGGCCGCATCCCGAAAAAGAGTGTGATAAAGGTGCACTTGAAGCAATGATACGTTTTTTACAAGAAGCAGGAGTCGAGCATCATGCTGAATTTTGACATCCTCCTCGCCCTAAAGGACGAGGATTCCTACTGCGTCAGACACCCCGTGGTGCTGATCGCTTCGGCGAGTTCCTGTTGCTGATGGCCTTGGAGCACCATTCACTTGACAGGCTGAAAGGGCATGTCCTGCCC
>CAINOO010000154.1 GCA_903851535.1 uncultured Chlorobiaceae bacterium
AAAACCGCCCCGTCAGTAGGTTCCTACTTCAACAGGAACTACAAAAACGTTTATCCTTATGAGCGGGCGTAGGCGGTCAAACCCTGATTACCCTCCTTTACTGAGTATAGTTTTACTTCAGCTCAGTACCGCAATACCCTTACGATCGATCACATCCAATAAACGCTTGGCTGCTCCGCCAGGCTTTTTTACCCCTTGCTCCCACTGCTGAACGGTTGTTTTTCCAATCCCGAGCATCAAAGCAAAAACAGGCTGGCTGAGATGGTTTGTTGTCCGAATGCGACGGATGTCCTCCGGGAGAAAAACCTTTTTTTCCGGCAAACAAAGCGATTCCACTGTACGCATCGTTACTTCATCCATTGCTCCGACCTCAAAAAGGTCTTTGGCCATATCATGGGCTATATCAAGAATCTTGCTCATGAGCTGTTACCTCCCTGTATTTCATTGTCGATAAAAGTGCCTGTAACTGTTTGTCTGTTGCACTTAAAAAGTCTTTTGCTGTAAGTTGAAGCGCAGTTTTTTCTTTGTTTGAGATGTTAGACTTCTCGTTTTTAGCAAAAGCATAGAGAAAAACCACCCTGCTCCCATCGCTCTTCCGGTATCCGATAATGACGCGGTAACCGGAACGTTTGCCGCCGCCATCCCGATGAATTCGCTTTTTGAATAAGCACCCACCAAGAGAGCCTTCAACATGCCCTGCGACAACATCCTTAGCGGCTGACCACAAAACAGAGTCAGAAAGCTCCTCATCGTCCGCCCAACGGGAAAACCATTTATTGGTAAAAACTCTCATGCCAGCCAAGATATCACTAAGTGATACACTTTGCAACAAGATTTATTACACCAGCAACCATTTCCAAAACCAACTTTCATTACAAGCGCGGTATCTCGTTATAGGTCTTTATAAAAAGCATTTAGCATAAAAAATGAGCCATAGAGCTTGCCTGAGCCCCCCTTTATTCACTTGAGTTTGTAACGACACATAACTCCGAACGGCATCCTGGCAAGAAACGCTGATGCGCAAAATACCTGAATTATTTTGTATTAAGGGAGATTGTTGATATTATTAGAGTGTTTTGGATTGATTATTACGCATCGCTGCGCGTACACTCTCTGCGCGATGAACGTTACCGGAACACAACCTATGGATACGCCAAACGACCAGTATGACAGCCCGTGGAAAAGGGCCGTTGAGAACTACTTCTCAGAGTTTATGGAGTTCTATTTCCCAGATGCCCATGCTGAAATAGATTGGTCAAAGGAACATGTTTTTCTGGATCAGGAGCTGCAGGCCGTAGTTCAGGATGCCGAATTGGGTAAGCGTTTTGTTGACAAGCTCGTCAGGGTGAATGTGTTGAATGGTGACGAGAAGTGGATATACATTCACGTTGAAGTACAGGGTACAAAGCAGGCTGAGTTTGCCGAACGGATGTTTGTTTACAATTACCGTATTTTCGACCGATACAAGCGGCCTGTTGCCAGTCTGGCAGTGCTTGCGGATAAACACAAGCAGTGGAAACCCACCTCTTATAGTTTTTCCGTGCTGGGCTGCAAACTCTCTTTTGAGTTCCCGGTTGCCAAGCT
>CAINOO010000155.1 GCA_903851535.1 uncultured Chlorobiaceae bacterium
GGCTATACAAAAGCGCATGATATTTCCCCGAGTACCTTTACGGTCAAAAAGGGTGAAAAGGTTCACCTTGAGATTAACCCCTCCGATACCGCCACCGGCTGCATGAGCGACATCATGATTCCCGGCTTGTGGGATAAACCGCAACCGCTGGTCAAGGGCAAAAAGATTGTCATGGAGTTCACGCCGCAAAAGAGCGGGGCCTACAAGATAACCTGTGCCATGGGTGTGCAACGCGGCGTCATCAACGTCCGATAACCCTTTGTTCACAATGACCACCCGGAGCTACAACGTCAAGGGGATGCACTGCGCAAGCTGCTCGGCCATCGTCACCAAAAAGCTCTCCAAAGTTGAGGGTGTTCATCAGGTCAATGTCAATCTGGCAACGGAAAAGGCAACGCTCGAATTTGACGGTAACGCTCTGACGCTCGAAGCACTCAATGAGGTGGTCAACAAATACGGCTACTTCCTTGAGGTTGAACCTTCCCCTGCGGCTCTCCGGGCCGCAGCCCCCGATTCCACAAGGAAAAGGGAGGAGAAGGAGAGAGAGCTGCATACCCAACTCCGAAAGGTGCAATTTGCCCTGCCCGTCGCACTGGTGGTTTTTCTTCTCATGATGTGGGATATCGGCTCAATGGTTTTCCATGCGCTCCCGCATCTGCCCATCTCGATGGAGCCACTGAACATCCTGCTTCTGCTTGTTTCAACATGGATGGTCTTCCGTACAGGCGCACCGTTTCTGCATGGCATTGTCATGTTTTTCAGGAGCGGTGCGGCAAGCATGGATACGCTGATCGGTATTGGTACCGTGACCGCCTGGCTCTACAGCGCACTCATCACGCTTATCCCGGCAGTAAAAGCCTTTCTGCACGCACCCGACTCGACCTATTTCGACGTAACCATTGTGGTGATCGGCTTTGTTCTGCTCGGCAAATATCTCGAAGCACGCTCAAAGATGAAGACCGGAGAGGCCATCGAAAAGCTGATGGGCCTGCAGGCAAAAACGGCCCTTGTTGAGCGAGGGGGAAAAGAGGTGACCATTCCGGTTGAAGAGGTCAAAAGCGGCGACCTCGTTATGGTCAAACCCGGCGAAAAGCTCCCGGTTGACGGCACCATTACGGCAGGATACTCCTCCATTGACGAGTCGATGGTGACCGGCGAGGCAATCCCTGTTGATAAAAAGGCTGGCGACAAGGTGATCGGGGGCACCATCAACCGACAGGGAGCCTTCACCTTCACCGCGTCAAACGTCGGCCCTGAGAGCGTACTGGCCCGCATCATCAAAATGGTTGAAGAGGCGCAAGGCTCAAAAGCGCCCATACAGCATATTGCCGACAAAGTTGCCGGAATTTTTGTGCCGGTGGTGCTCCTTCTTGCCGCACTCACCGTTATCATCTGGCTGACGGTCGGCTCGTCATATCTTGGCTTTTCATCCGCTCTCTCCTACGCCGTCATGGGACTGGTGGGCATTCTGGTCATTGCCTGTCCCTGTGCGCTCGGGCTCGCAACACCGACCGCCATCATCGTCGGCATCGGCAAAGGGGCTGAATACGGCATCCTCATTCGCAATGCCGAAAGCCTCGAAAAACTCAGCTCGGTCGATACTGTCGTTTTCGACAAAACAGGCACCATCACCACCGGAAAACCCCGTGTCAGCGACATTATCATACTCGACAATGAAAGCAGCACGACCTCCCTTCTGCAGCTCGCCGCAAGCGTCGAAAAGCAATCGGAACACCCGCTTGCACAGGCCATTGTCGACGCGGCCATAAAGCAGGGAGTTACCCTTGATGCAATCACCGATTTCAAAACTCTCGAAGGCATAGGCGTTTCGGCATGCATCAATCAACGTCCTGTCAGTGTCCGCAAACCGGTGGAGAGTGAAAAAAAGGGAGCCGAACTGCAACACCTGCAACAAGAGGGAAAGACGGTGGTCATTATTGAAGAGAACGGCATAAGCCGGGGGCTGATAGCGCTGAGCGACACCGTCAAGGAGGAGGCAAAAGAGGCCGTTGCGGCACTGCACCGCAAAGGGATAAAGGTTATCATGCTGACCGGAGACAACCTTATGGCCGCAACCTCTATGGCAAAACAGGTCGGCATTGACGAGGTAATCGCCGACGTGCTGCCACACCAAAAGGCCATCAAAATCAGGGAGTTACAGGCAACAGGAAAAACGGTGGTCATGGCAGGAGATGGTATCAACGATGCACCTGCCCTCGCCCAGGCTGATGTCGGCATTGCCATGGCCACAGGAACCGATGTCGCCATCGAATCAGCCGGTATTACCCTGCTCAAGGGTGACCTCAACAAGGTTGCCCAAGCCATCACCCTCTCACGCGCCACCATGAGGGTGATCCGCCAGAACCTCTTCTGGGCCTTCATCTACAACATCATCGGCATCCCCCTTGCCGCCGGAGCACTCTTCCCCATCTGGGGCATCTTCCTCAACCCGGTCTTTTCCGGCCTCGCCATGGCAGGCAGCAGCGTCTCCGTAGTCAGCAACTCACTGCGCCTGAAAAGAAAAAAGCTGTAGCACACCAAAAAATGGGGGACGTTGTTGATTTGGTGTACTTACTGACCAAGAACAAAAGAGCTCTCTTCCTGAA
>CAINOO010000156.1 GCA_903851535.1 uncultured Chlorobiaceae bacterium
TCGCCCTCGGCGATCATCTCCTCGGCCTTGAGGCAGGTGACCTCGGCACTGACCGGGCCGTCAACGATCTCGCATATCCGGGCGATGTGCGCCTTGAAGTCGTTGTAGGTGAAGTTCGACGGATCACCAACGATTTTCGCAATAAGCGAGGGGTTGGTGGTCACTCCATCAAGCACGCCGAGTTCGGCGGCTGCAAGGATTTCGTCGAGATTTGCGGTGTCAATAAAAAATTTCATTCTTTCTCCTCAAACGGTTACCTGTTTACCATCAAGCATGGCATTAAAGTTTTTTGGCTGACGGCCTTCCCAACTGCGTTTGTGCCAGGCATAACCGGCAATCAGCGGCAAAGCAATGGTCGCTTCGGCAAAGACCATCTGTTCGTGAACGGTGTCAACCTTGCCCCATGAACTGGCCTCCTTGAGGGTTGAGCCGGAAAGGGCGCCATCACGCTCATCGGCAACGGTGATCTGCACGGCGTAGGTGTGCATGGAGACGTCGTCATGACCGAGCACTTCAGCCGCAACAACAATATCCTGGGTAAAGTTTTTCGGAACACCTCCCCCAATCATGAAGATACCGGTCTTGTCATTCTCGATCTTGATTCTGGTCAGTTCCCGAAAATCCTTCACCGAATCAATTGCGACGTGCTGTTCAGGATTATGCCACTGGTGATGCACCAGTCCGAATCCGGCAGAACAGTCCGAAAAAGCGGGGCAGAAAATGGGTACGCCCTTCTCGTAAGCCTTGTAGACGATGGAGTTTTTGCCGAGGTTGTTGGCCTCAATGTATTTGGCCATTTCAACAATAAATTCACGGGAGGAGTAGGTACCGGGCTTCATGGCGTTGGCAATGAGCGCTGTGGTATCGTCACAGACGCGAAGATCATCTTCGTCAATAAAGGTATCGTAAATGCGGTCGATATGCAGCTCGCGGAGAATGGCGTCGTCGATAAACGGTGTCCCCTTGTAATGACGGAATCCAAGGGCTTCAAAAAAGTCCTGATCGACAATGTTGGCCCCTGTAGAGACAATAACGTCAACCATATTGTTGTCGATCATGTCAATAAGTACCTGCTTCAACCCGGCGCTGATCAGTGAACCGGCAAGGGTGAGGATAACGGCACACTCCTTGTCCTGCTGCATGAGATCCAGAATGGTGGCCGCTCTTGCCAGATTGCGTGCCTGAAATGCGGTGTCGCTCATCTGGTCAATCAGGGGGACAATATTCAGTTGCTTGATATCAATATGGCGAACCGGTGCGCTCAGCAACTCCTCTTTTCTGAATCCTGACTGCATAACTCCTTGCGACGCTGGTAAAAGTGACAAAAAAAAAGAGAGTAAGCTTACTATATCACACACTCAAATTACCGGATGCTGCTTCCTTCCGGATCTGACATGGTTGGGCAACTGAGCGTTGTATAGGACTTACTCTCTAATTATATCGGTTTCTGAACTTCTCTCCATCCCTTCAGATCAGAAAAGCAAAAACACGTGCCCTAATATAGGGTATCGAAACGTGAAAACAAAAAACAAACAAAGCTCTTTTATCTTTATAGCAACTGTTATAAATTGCGGAACATTGAGAGCTTTAAAGAACAACAACCCTGCCTGAAACAGCCTCACTCGCTGCCGGGTTTCGCGGCAACAACTACTTTTATGGGAACACAACGAATTTTAAGCGGAATGCGCCCTACCGGCAAACTCCATCTTGGTCATTTCACCGGTGCCCTTGAAAGCTGGGTTGAGCAGCAGAATCTGCTTGATGAAAACGGTTCAAGGGTTTACGAAACCTGCTTCCTCA
>CAINOO010000157.1 GCA_903851535.1 uncultured Chlorobiaceae bacterium
CAGGCAATCAGCCCCTCCATGCCCACTCCCCGCTCATGCTCCTCACGATGGAGCAGCTCAAAACAGTGGAGAATATTGGTCAGCCGCCGTTCCCCATCCGCATAGCCAAGCAGGCGCCCTCGCATCCCCTCTCTGGCCATCAGCTCGCGGCTCATCACCATGCAGCCCCGCTGAAGCCATAACTCGTGGTAGTCGCGAAACTCCCTCAAACACTCTGTCCACAACAGCTCATCATCCAGTAACTCAGCAATATCGTTGCCCGAGCGACCAAGAAGATCGGTCACCAGCGCCGCCCGCACCTTCGCTTCATTCGCCGGTTCACCAAGGGCCGAGAGCAGAATGAGCAGCTCGTCGGCCTCCCTCGTCTCAAAAATACTCTTGTCGCTCCGCATCACCCCGGGAATGCCGCAACCACTCAGCGCCTTGAGCACCAGCGCCGCCTGCCGGTGCGTACGCACAATCACCGCAATATCACCAGCCGCAAGGGGTTTGCCACCAACAAGGGTTTCACCATCCTGCAGGAGACGCACAATTTCACCCGCCACCGCTTTGGAGGCAAAGGTACCAGCATCCTCAACCGTCAACATGCCACTCTTCTCGTCACTGGAGTCCATGAACCAGAGCTGCATCGGCTCACTCTCGGCACTCTCCCCGCACTCCTGTTCCCCCCGGTTGCCCGCTGCAAGGGGATGGTAGAGAATTTCATCATAGAGAAAGGGGTGACGCTCGTTATCGAAAAGGGTATTAAAGGCATCAAGCAGTGGCGGAGCAGAGCGCCAGTTCTCCGTCAGGGTAAACCGGCGCTCCTCACGCACCTCACGGGCCGCACGCATGTAGGCAAAAATATCCGCCCCGCGAAAGCTGTAGATCGCCTGCTTGGGGTCGCCAATAAGAAAGAGCGGCAAATCGGAGCCCGCATAGATTGACCTGAAAATCTCATACTGTACTGGATCAGTATCCTGAAACTCATCAATCAGCGCCGCCCGATACTTCGCACGAAGCAGTCCAGCAAGAATGGCTCCCCCTCCATCAGAGAGAAGTGCACGGTAGAGATCTTCGAGCAGGTCATCAAAAAAGCGGATATTGCTCTCCCGCTTGCGCAACGGCAGACTTTTGCGGTAAAAGCGAACCAGCTCGGCCTTGAGGGCAAGAAAACGGCTCTCCACCGCACCAAGCAGCCGCTCACAGCTCCCGAAGAGAGGGTGATCGGGCGGAGTGTTTTTCAACTTCGTCCCTTCACTGATAGCGCTGGCAGTAAACTTTTTAAAGTCACCAAAGAGGTCACAGGCGTTGCCACCAGCCACAAACTCATCCATCTCGGCAAAGAGCGGCTCAAGCAGGTCGGCCCGGTAGGTATCCTGCGAACGCTTCAACCCCTTGCCTGTTCTCAAAAGCTCCGTAATTCCGTCGCGTTCCCGCTGCCAGAGATCGCTCACCTGCTTGTATGCTATGCTGCACTCCAGGTCGAGCGCCGCTATCTGCTCCTCACTGAAATCGGGGATAACCTCCACCCCTGTCCCGGCATGAAGATTCTTCAAAAGCGAGATGAAGGTGGCGGGCGAGGTGCGGTTCCGCAAGGTATAGCCAAGAAGCGGCGCAGGCTCCCTGAAAAAGTGCATCCTCCAGAAATCCTCCACAATATCACGAAGCAGCGCAGTCTGATCGGTCACCAACTCGGTATCGTAGAGAGAGCCGCTCTCAAAGGCATTATCCTGTAACGCCCGCAGGCAAAAGCCATGAATGGTAAAAATTGAGGCCGTATCAAAAGCACCGAGCGCCCGTTCGAGCAGATCCCGTACCCTCTTCAATCCGGTCAGGGCAGCCTTTTCATAGAGCCCCTCAAGGAAGGCATCCCTGGTCTCGCCCCCCTCCATCAGCTCAAGCGCCTCGCGGATACGGTTACGGATTCTCGACCGAAGCTCCTGCGTCGCCGCCTCGGTATAGGTCACCACAAGAATCTGTTCCGGCAACAGCTCAGTCTCCACCAGCAACCGCAGGTAGAGCGAAGCAATGGCGTAGGTCTTCCCCGTCCCGGCACTAGCCTCAATGAGGTTGGTGCCGGAGAGGGCTACGGTGGTGTGGTTCAGTTGGTGCATGATGGCATTTACCCTTCCTTGGGTATTGATTAAACTGATGAATCAGGCTTTATCGGCAAGGCGGTGCAGTGATCACTTCTTCTCTTGCCGCAAGCGGGCCAAACGTACGATCTCGTCCACTATCTGCTGGCTTTCCAAAGGCAAATTGCGCAATTTCCCCTTGGCGTCCGCAAGGGTGTAGAGCGCCTGGATGAACGGTGTAAGAAACCCCGCAGCCTCGCTCTCCGCCATCCAGTCGGCCAAGTGCTCGCCAAGGCCAAGTTCGTGGCATTCCCATACCTGTCCTTTTAAGCGAAAAAACGCCATTTGACTACCGCCCTGCGCCGCCCTGGCCAAAGTCTGCAAAGCGTCCATAGCCAACTGGCGGTTACCGAGAAAGAGATGCGCTTGCAGGAGTAATTCTTGATTGTCCGCAGTGGAACAGTCAACAACATCGCGATAAAACGAATCCGCTTCCACCTTGCGTCCGAGCCGTGCCAGCAACCGGGCAAAATTTGCCAGTGGATAAGCAAATTTTTCATCCAATGCAATCGCTCGCCGATAGACTGCTTCCGCCTCTTCTGGACACCCCGGATGGAAAGTCAACAAATAGCCAGGAATAATGTCATTCCCATTACCTCCAGAGACATTATTTACCCCACCTGCCGCAACATTGATTCCAGCAATATTGTCATTACCATCATCACCATAAAAGATGTTGGTGCCAGCAACCGAAGAGTTTCCAGCAAGTATTGTATCATCACCACTATCGCCATGAACGATGTTTGTACGACAACAAAATGCAAGATTATTCCCGTCTTTCTCATCCAGGGCAATCCAGTGTTTGGTATTTGTCTCGTCGAGGGCTATAGCCTGCCTATAGGCCGCCTCCGCTTCCTCGGAACGACCGAGGTGATCTCTCAGCAGATTGCCCAAGCCGTTCCATGGAGACGCATACTTCTCATCCAATGCAATGGCTTGGCGATAGACAGATTCTGCTTCATCGTAGCGCTTCAGCTTATTATGCAGCAACCATGCGCATCGAAACGCAATTTTCGCATCTTGCGGGCAGGCTGCCTTGGCTAGCATTTGGGCTTTGTAACACCACTCATCTTTATGCGTGTTGTAAAACAGCTCGCTTACAAAACGCAAAGCCTCGTTTTCTTCGGCGAAACAGGCGTGAATTTGTTCGTAAGCCAAGTGTGATTCAGGCATGTCAGGAAAGAAGTCTTGACTGAGCACGGCGGAGCGCACGGCTTGCACGGAAACAGCACCAAACTTATTTTCTAATTCTTTACGTTCTTCGCGTAACACATTCTCCAGTTCGTCGCATTGGGAGCGGCTCAAACCTGCAGCTTCTTGAGCCACACGCTCTTTCTCAGCCAAACTCAATTTGATCGACCCGATGACTGCTTCCACCCAGCGATTTTTCTCTTTTTCTGTTGCCGCATGGGGACATTGGAACAACTGGACTGGAAGTTCGGCAAGGCGACGAAGGTAGTCGTCAGCGCCCTTGAAATCGGCATCAACGCCCTCCAAATCGAATAATTCGGCCAACTGACTGCGGTTTGCCTTGAGTTGTTTGAGGAGCGACCAGCGCAGGGTATGACGTTCAGGCGCTTGGGCTGGAAGAGCATCAGCCAAAGCACGGTCGTATTCAAGGTCATGGATAGTGCGCAAATCGGATAGGCCGTCGTGCATCCGCTGTTGAGCCAGGGTACATAGTTCGTCGCTGCTGAACCACAAGCGCATGAACTCCACCAGCCAGGCGAGACGGCTACGCTGCCGACGAGACGAAAAACGCATCAGATACCAGATATTGAAAAAGCGCTCAGCGGCCTGATACCCACTACGGGTTGTGCCATGCAGAGTGGTCTTCTCTATCAGCCCATCAAGTTCGAGACGCTTCAGTTGCGGACTGATGCTGGTATTCAGTACCTGGGAAACCGCCGCCAGCTCACCAACAGAGATCGGGGCCCAATACTCCAGAATGTGGGCGAAAAGCTTGCGAGGCAGATCGGCCAGACTATCCATGCGTGCCTTGTAAAGTGGCGTCATGTTGTCGAGCAGGGCTTCCAGGTCGCTGCGCACACTGCCATTCTGCCCGTTAGCGAGAATCTCGTAGAGCATGACCGTGGTACGCGGATTACCGCCGGAGAGCTGGCGCAGGGTGGGCAGTCGCTCCGGCTGGGAGGCGAGTTGCCGCTCCATCTCCTGGCGTGCAGCCTCTCCGCCAAAGGTTTCGGCAAGAGCCTGGAGCGCCTGTGCCATCTCTTCCAGGCGCAGAGGGCGCAGGGTGATGACGCGGAAAAAGTCGAGGAAGGCATTGTGATAGTCACTCTCTGCTTCCAAGCTCTGATAGCTGCCACCAACCCAGAAGAGGCGGGGGTTGCTTTGCAGGGTGGCGCGCAACGCCCATTGGGCATCCCGACCGATGTTATGAAACAAAAGATCGGTGTTATCCACCAAAAGGAGCAACCGCTGACCGCGTTCGTTGGCGCAACGGTCAATGACAGCAAGGCAGGCGGCAGCCTGCTCGGTGGCAGGCAAGGCAGCGATACGTTCTGCGGTGGCATCCAGTTCGCTGACGGAATGACCCAAGTGTTGCAGGGCATCGGCCAGACTGTCGAGCACATTGGCCCAGAACTGGCCAAGCGTGGCCACCGTGTATTGCTCTTCCGGAAAACGCAGTGGCAGCCAGGCAGTAGAGAGTTCGGGGTCATCTTCCACGGCCAAGGCTAAACGCCGCATGAGGGTAGATTTACCCATGCCCCGAGCACCAACCAGTAAAAAATGCTGGCCTACCGTCTCCGGTGGCGTGGTGCGCAGGGTGTGCAACAGGTCGGCCAGTTCGTTTTTCCGTGCCACAAAAATGGCGCGTAACTGCTCCGCACTCCAAAGATGCGGATTGTACTTGCTGATAGCGGCGAATCCGCCAGCAAGCTGGCTATACGTTGAAAGAGTGTCAGACATGATTTCGGTTCCACCAATCGCGTAAAGGAAATGAGAGAAACTGGACACGCCTGTTGATGTCTGGCGTGCTGGTATAGCCTTCGTCGGTCAGGCGCACCAACAGCTCTTGCAAGCGCTTGGCGCAACGGTCAGGATCAGGCTCGCGACGAGCCAGACGGTTGCTCAACTCATCAAGTGTGAGCCCTTCGGCACAACGAGAAAGATGGGTAAGCAGGCTGAGACAAAAATCCTGATCACCGGGTGTCAAGGCATCCTTGAGACGCTTTTCCCAATGGTGGAAGCGCGAGCGCTCTGCAAGCAATTTCTCGTAAGCGTCATTAACGTCCTCAATCTCGATGCGCGCTTCGCTTGTTGCATCAACGGGATACTCCTGCCGTCGCTCCCGTGCTGCACGCATGCTCTCATCGAGCAGCAGGCAGAGAAAATAGGGCGACAACCAGCCGACCCGGCTCAGAGCGTAGGCAATTACCGGTTCCGCAACCTGCCAGGGCACCTCATCTGCAATCAGAGCAAAATGCCGCCACAACCCACGCGCTTCCGCCAATTTATAAGGGCCAAGAGGATAGGGAAAGCAGTCATTCATAGTTTCGCCCAATCCGTGCCGTTCCAGCAGGGATTGCAGACCAATGGAGCCTGTGAAAACAAAGCGACAGATACCCGACGACTGACGCCAGATACGCAACCATGCAAGAATCTGCTCGGCCTCTTGACGATTTTGCTGAATGAGCTTTTCAAGCATAAGAGGAAACTCGTCGAGCAGTATCAGCAAGGGCTGATCACGCAACCTCGAATGCAAGGTATTGGCGGCCGTTTGCCATTCCGGCGCGGCTTCACCGCCTAATTCGATACCAAATCCGCCACCACCAACCTCATCGGGCAGGTTGACCTCTACCTTACGGATAATCTTGAACCAGTTTCCGACCTGCTGCGATCTGTCAGAAAGGAATCGCCTTATGGAATGTTCAGGAAATTCGCAGTCCAATAGCAAAACAAATCCCTTCGCCGTATTGATGTTCGAAACATCCAACCATTTAGCCAAGAGGCCATGCTCAGGCGCATCGCCTTCCAATCGTCGCAAAATGGAGGTCTTGCCGAGACGACGAACACCGGGAAAGCGAATGTGGTCTGATTCCAGGTAACGCCAAAGATCAACAAGTTCCTGAGTACGACCAAAAAAGTCCTCCCCTGTTGCGGGGTTGCCAAGTTTCATGATAGCCCTCAATTTTTTTAAATTTATTCACAAGTGAATTTATTCGTTTTTGAATAAATTCAAAAAAAAAGAATGCGCGCTGAGATTTTTTTAGAGACAAATTGTTGGGGCGACCTATTTCAATGGCGCATCCAACTGCAACTCATGCAGTAGAGTTCCGGGATGCTGTTGTTACCAAGAATTTCAGTATTTTGATGCACTTACCTTTTATAACGTTCAGCAATTCCTGTCAAACACGGTGATACCCCGGATACAACGTTTTCAAAGATTGAATGAGCACGAATACGCATAAAAACAAAGTACTGAACACAGATGGCAAATAATAACGGTAACGGGAAATCACTGGAATCCTGGATCTGGGCCGCAGCCTGCTCCATAAGAGGAGCCAAGGATGCACCGAAATACAAGGACTACATCCTCCCGCTCATCTTCACCAAGCGCCTCTGCGACGTCTTCGATGACGAGCTGAACCGCATTGCCGCTGAAGTCGGATCGCGCCAGAAGGCTTTCCAACTCGCC
>CAINOO010000158.1 GCA_903851535.1 uncultured Chlorobiaceae bacterium
CGTGGTATTTTGGCCAAATCATTGAAACCAACATGGCCGTCGCTCTGCCTTAACCTCCCTGTAACAAATACAGCTTCCAATACTTGAGCCGCTCAACAAAAGCCTCAGGTTCGACGATGATGATTCCCTTGAAAGGATGGTACAAAGCATAGAGCACAGCAAAAGGACAAGGGTAATCATAGAATGATCAAGAGACTGCCTTCAGCCCTTCAGCGACGCCATATCAATCACAAAGCGATATTTGACGTCACTTTTCAGCATCCGTTCATAGGCTTCGTTAATATCCTGCATCTTGATCACTTCAATATCCGAAGTGATAGCGTGCTCACCACAAAAATCAAGTAACTCCTGGGTTTCAGCAATCCCGCCAATAATCGAACCTGCGACCGATTTACGACCCATGAGCAAGGGAACGGAGCTCAGCATCGGCTCCAGAGCACCCAGATAACCGACCAGCACCAGCGTACCATCAATAGCCAGCGTCGGCAGATAGGCATTAAGATCATGGGCATAGGGAACGGTGTCGATAATCAGTTCAAACCGCCCTTTTACGCCCGACATCTGCTTCGCATCGGTAGAGAGCACAACCTCATCTGCGCCAAGACGACGACCGTCCTGCTCCTTTTCTGACGAACGAGTGAAGAGCGTGACTGCTGCGCCGAGCCCTTTCGCCAGTTTCACCGCTATATGGCCAAGACCACCCAGCCCTATAACGGCCACCTTGCTCCCCTTGCCGATGTTCCAGTGGCGCAAGGGCGACCAGGTGGTAATTCCGGCGCACAGCAGCGGAGCGGCCCCTTTCAGATCCAGTCCGTCTGGTATTTTCAGCACAAATTTATCCGATACAACGATCTTCTCACTGTAGCCGCCGAAGGTAGGACTGTGATCATGACGATCAACCGAATTATAGGTGAAGGTCGGAGTCTCCTCGCAATACTGCTCCAGCCCCGACTGGCAGGATGAACAGAGCTGGCAGGAGTCTACCATGCAGCCGATGCCGACATGATCGCCCTTCCTGAAACGGGTGACATCCGGCCCGACACTGACAACAGAACCGATAATTTCATGGCCCGGTACGATGGGATAGACACTTCCGCCCCAGTCATTGCGTGCCTGATGCAAGTCAGAGTGGCATACACCACAGTACAGAATTTCGATAACCACATCGTCAGCTCTGGGGTCGCGACGTTCAAAACAATAGGGGCCCAATGCCTCATTGGACGACCGGGCGGCAAAACCAGCTACATTCATGCTCATTGTTCTATCTCCATCAATTGGATACGGTTTCTCCATCCAAAATATGCTCCCCTCCCCTATCCGGAGCGCAGCACAGAAATTTACAATTATCTTGCCAATATACTGCTCTTCATGCAGATAAGGCAGGCTGATCCTGCATGATTATTGCCTCATCCTGAAGAACAGCAACGGCAACTACCATTCAACCATCCAGGCACTGCTTGATCCCGATACGGGAAAGTTGCTCAATGTCAATCAAACAGCGGCAGAGTGGTATGGATGGAGTGTTGATGAACTCAAGCAGATGTATACCAGGGATATCAATACTCTTTCGCAGGAAGAGATTGAACAAAGCCTGCAAACCGTAGATGCAAAAGAACATAATAAATTCACAGGACGCCACGGGCGGGGTGATGGTTCTGTTAGAGATGTAGAGATATGTCGTAACAGGATAGAAATAGACGGGGTGCCTTTTCTTCATGTCATTACCCATGACATCACCGAACAAATCCAGGCAGAAGCTGAACTTGATCGGCTTCGTCGCTCCACCATTGCGGCGGCAACCTGAAAAGCTTGTGAGCCAATAAAAAAAACATCCAGGTAAAAAAGAAAAATGCACCCGAAAACATTTTTCTTTTGCAACCCGGATGCCTGGAGGAGTTAAAAATCAGCGGAAATGCCTGGTTATTGCCCCATAAAACAAATCCTGAACATAATAACCAGGAGGCGATGACAAGATTCGAACTTGTGAAAAAGAGTTTTGCAGACCCTTGGCTTAGACCACTCACCCACATCGCCTTGCAAAAAAAAATACATCCGGGCAGCACTGAAGAAATCAAGATGCACACACTCACCCCAAGTCCCCCAAGACTTTACCTGCAGGTGCCCGGATGGCCGGAGAAAAACTGGTTAGAAGGTCACTGTTGCATAGAGTTCGGTACGGAAGAGGTTATCCTGTGTGGTGACTCCGGCGTGCGTTTCCGAACCGGATGCACGGTATCTGATGGTCGGCGTCAAACTGAAGGTACCTGTGGCCGACTCATGTACATTGAACTTATACTGCGCCCAGACGAAGGTATTGTTGTAATCTTTGTTATTCTGATCGTCCGACGTCTTGTTGTAGTCGATCCATGCCAGCACCGGGCCGGATTCACCCTTGATTCTGAAAAGGTAACCGTTGTAGTCAAAACGACTTCCCCGATAGCTGTTTTTGTCGGCGGTATAAAATCCGCTGAGAGTGACTTTTGACTTGCCCGCAGGTATGAATGCCTGTGCACCCAAACTGTATGGAGAACGATTATCGGCCAGATGGGTCAAGGTAACATAGGCCTGCGGCGCAATGGTAACAGCTCCAACCGTAGTCTTGTATATTGCCGTGAAGCCATAGCCATCATTGAAAAGCCCTTTGTCCGCATTGGTCGTCGACGCATTGTCAAAATTAACGATAAGAGCATTCAGTTCGCCATCGCCAAGCTTGATGCCATAGTTGAAGCCAAAAAGTCGATCAAAATGGTTGGTGGAGATCGGAGTATCAACGGCATACAATGTTGGGCTGCTCCCCGCAGCAGAGGCGGAAGTTGACAACGGACCTGCACCAGGGATTGCGTAAAGTGTCAGATCGAGAATCGGGTTGTCGAGGCTTCCAAGAGGAAGGCGTCCGAGAGCCCAATGACTCTCTGCACTGTTGTGGCCAAAGTAAAATTGCGAAACCTGAAGGTTATACTGTTCAGTGTTATTGGTATAAAGTCCCTGCCAGCCACCTGCCGCATTTTCATTTTGTACCAACGCCTTGAAATAATAGCCATCACCGAGATCAGCCGAAGGCTTCAGACGGAAACGATACTGAAAATACTGGTCTTCCGTTGATGTTTTGACCCCGACTGCGGATTTTTTATGCCCGAAATCATCCCTCAAACGAACGCCAGCTTCACCGCCAAGCTTAAGCTCAGCCGAAGCTGATGATGCGTATGACAACGCTGCGAACATCGCAGCCAGTGATAAAATCCTTTTCATGGTGTTTCTCCTTTTGTAAGTTCTTGTGTTATGATTCACGAAAAAATATTCTGTAAAAAAAGCCGGCTTTCTGAACAAAAAAGCCGGCTTCGAAATACTTCAACTCAACCCTGAAGAGCTGGGTCGCTCGGTCGCGATAATCGGCTATTGCATAACGCATTGTTTATGAGGCAACAACAACCATACAGCATGCGTCCGGCAGGGTTGTTCTGTAATCTGAGCTGATGGTTCATTGCACGTATCGTTTAATTTACAGTGGCTAATAAAGCACCATATCATCATCAAATCCAAGCATATACCCTATAAATACCGTTAATATGGTAGAATTTGGGGGACGTTGTTGATATTGTGCACTTATATAAAACGCAACACAAAAAGTATGACACCCGTTAAGCTTTCAGGCAATACTCTCAACAGCTCTGCCCTCTCTTCGAGGGCTTTCGTCCTGGACGGAGAAGGAAAAAGGGGCGCATTGAACCAATACTGACTTTTTAGGAGAGGAGGTGCCGGATTTTTTTTATTTTCGTAAAGCTTTGCACAGCTTGTGCCAAGCCACAGGTAACAGTGAGATTTTGAACATTCAGTCGTGAAGAAAGAACACACCCTCATTTTTTTAACCGGCTTCAGCGGATCGGGTAAATCGACCATAGGACCATTGCTTGCCAACTCACTCGGCTATGAGTTTGTTGACCTTGACCAAAGTATTGAAAAAAGTGCCGAAAAGAGCATTACAAGGATTTTTGCCGAAAACGGAGAGGAGTTCTTTCGTGCTCTTGAATTCCGCTCCCTTACAGAACTTGTCAAACAGAACCGGCTGGTGGTATCCCTCGGAGGCGGAGTGCTTGAAAACGACCGGTCATACGCGCTCATAAAAAAATCGGGCACCATGGTTTACCTCAAATCACCCGCAAAAACCCTTGCACGCAGACTCTGCAACAAGACTGACCGCCCTTTGCTGAAAGGGGATAAAGGACAAAAACTTTCGCGTGAAGAGATAGAGGATAAAATCACGACCATCCTTGCAAAACGGGAACCCCGTTATAAAAGTGCCGACATCACCATCGAGACCGATATCAAGCGGATTGGCTCAACCGTCGAGGAGCTTACCCGAAAAATAGAACGGTATGTACGGCATACCCCCGGAACTGCCGGTGATCAACCATAAACGAGAAACTGTGAGTACAATAATTGTAGGAACACCGGTTATTGCTGGGCTGGGTGCATTGTTTAAAACCCATGCTCTGTCAAAAAAATCTGTGGTACTCTTCGATGAACACACCCGCAAGCTTTACGGCGATTCACTGCTCCGGAGACTTCAGGATGAGGGTTTCGAGTACAAAGAGCTTGTTGTCCCTGCACGGGAAGCCTCCAAAAGCCTCAGCGTTGCCTGGCGCCTTTACGGCAGCATGATTGAGGCCGATGTTGACCGAAGCTGGAACTTGCTTGCCGTGGGAGGCGGTGTCGTCGGTGATCTCGGCGGATTTATCGCCGCAAGCTACTTTCGGGGCATACCGGTGATCCAGCTTCCTACCACGCTGCTGGCCATGACCGACAGCTCCATTGGAGGAAAGGTTGCCATCAACCACCCACTCGGAAAAAACCTGATCGGTTTCTTTCATCTGCCGGAACTGGTGCTGATTGATCCGTCATACCTTGGAACGCTCCCAAAGCGGGAAATTTATGCCGGAATGGCGGAGGTGGTCAAATATGGTTTTATTGCCGATGAGCCATTTTTCAGTTTTCTTGACCTGCATTTCAGCGACATCACAAGCTTGCAGGAGCCCTTCCTGACTGAGGCAATCAAAAAAAGTGCCTTTACAAAAGCCGATGTTGTCACAAAAGATTTCAGGGAGACTGGCGGACTTCGGGCAACCCTTAATTTCGGTCACACCTTTGCGCATGGTCTGGAAAAACTTGCCGGGTACCGTTACCTGCGGCACGGTGAAGCGGTCACCATCGGCATGGTCTGCGCCCTCTTTTTATCGCACAATCTCGGCTATCTCGACCAGGAATCGCTTGAACGTGGTCTCGCACTCCTGGAAAAGTTTCGTTTTCCAAAGGGACTGGTGAAACGAAGGTTTCTTGATATCGATAGCGCAACGCTCCTTGAGGGAATGCTCTCAGACAAGAAAAAACTGGATAAAAAGCTCCGCTTTGTTCTGCTGAAAAAGCTTGGTGAAGCCTTTTTGCTTGAGGAGAGTGTTGAGGAGAGCCTCATACTGCAATCGGTCAATGACGGGCGGAGTTTTTTCAGCCGAAAGGGTGCGCATTGAGCGAAAAGAGATAGCTGGTACCCCTGAGCACCGCATGCTCTTCGACCACAGGTGACGCTTCGAGCATGGTGGCAACAAGCGGTGCGTTGCCACCCGCAGCAATCACCCTTATCCTCTCTTCACCACGCTCGTCACGAAGCCACCCCTTAATTTTGACAAGAAGCCCGTCAATGCCGGAGACACAACTGAGAACAATCCCGTTCCTGATGCAGTCAACCGTCGAAAGTCCAACAAGTGTTTCGGGACGTTCAATGCCAACCAGAGGCAGCCGGGCGGTATGCTCATGCAACGCCTTGGCCATGAGGTCAAGACCCGGCATGATGAGACCGCCAAGATAGTCACGAGCAGAATCAAGCACGTCAACCGTAATGGCGGTACCAATATCAAGCGCAATAACAGCCTCTCCAGGGTAGAGCAAACGGCTCAGAGCGCAAAGGGCAATGCGGTCGGCACCAAAAGAGTCGGGAGAATCGTAGTGCAGCGTAAAAGGAAGTTGCATGGAGGCGGAGACATTGACAACCTCGCCCGGCAGATGCGAACGCAGACAGGCGATGATAACAGGGTCGAGCGCAGGCACAACGCTGCAAAGCGCAGCATCGCGGAGGGTTGGATGGTTCATGAAAATCGGCTTGAGCTGCGCCGCTACGCTCTCCCTGTTACTCATGAGAGGAGAGGGTATCTTGTGCACTTCAAGACAGTCGTTGCCGCTGAAGAGCGCAATGGAAGCTGTTGTGTTACCTGTTTCAACAACAAGAAGCGATGCGCTGGCAGGCGGTTGCTGACCGGAAAAAAGCATAGTCAAATATCCTGAAAAAAATCAGCGGAGCCTGGCTTCAATACCGGTTCTTTTTGACAGATCGGAAAGAAAAACCCTGTAATCGTGAAGATTGGTCGTTACAAAAAGCGAGTCCCGGAGTGGAGGTTTTGCAGCAACAATAAAGATTTTCGGCGGCGGATTGTAGGTAATGCTCTCCTGATAAATGGATGTAATGGCAGCAAGAGGCAATTTTTTTTGATTCCCCTTGCGGTCAAGATAAAGCAACTGATCGCCAGCGATTTTTATGGAATCACCATCCTGGCCATGCTCCCCCGCAAAACGGGTATTATAGTACATCGGACCACCAAGTGAAACGGTGGTGAGCAGAACAAGCAACGCCGTCTTCCAGAAACAGCCCAGATCGACGCCATAGGTAAATTTGCCATACCGGTAAAACAGAGCCCACACCAGACCGAGAAAAAGCATACCGAGCACCCAGGTTGCAAGGAAATAGTAATCAAGCCATAGGGCGGGATAGCTCGCTGGATAGTGAAAAACCTCTGGCATGGCGGTGTTGGGTTACTTTTCAGAATAAATTCATAGAGAAGCTAAAAATAAGGCATAACTCAACCTTTGCAATAAAATAATTTCACCCCACAAAAAAAAAGGCCCGCCGAAGCGAGCCTTTTCTTGTTCTACTCACTGGAGAGTGGTTCAGTGCTGAAAGAGCATTTCCGAGTAGGTCGGAAGCTGCCAGCGGCTGCGGTCAACAATCTGCTCAAGAGTGTCGGCAACAACGCGCACCTCGCTCATGAAGGGAAGCAGTTCATCAGCACAGTAATCGGCCTTCTCAAACTCGGTTCCGAATGACTCAATTTTTTCAACAGCCTCATCAAGCTCTGCAGTCATCTCAATGAGCGTCGAAAGATTTTCGGCCAGGAATTTAAGGTTGCCTGCCTGGCTGCTGAGTGCCTTGT
Organism: uncultured Chlorobiaceae bacterium; assembly: GCA_903851535.1. Taxonomy (GTDB): domain Bacteria; phylum Bacteroidota; class Chlorobiia; order Chlorobiales; family Chlorobiaceae; genus Chlorobium. The sequence goes on from CAINOO010000158.1 coordinate 7,257, forward strand.
CGGAAAGGCCAATGGCATCAGCCGCAGAAAGCAGGTTATTGAAGGAGTTGCCCAAATCGCCCTGATATTCAGAAACATCGGGAATGACAAAGGTCTTGAGCATGAGCTGGAGAGTGCGTGCCTCAATATCAATACCCTTGATATAGCGTTCGAGACGAATGTGGAGACGGGAATTGGTCTCTTCTGCTGTCAGAACACCATACTTGATAAACATATCCTGAACATCCTTCTTAAGCAGCACCCTGAGTGCCTGCGGCGTGTTCTTCAGGTTCGGCAGGCCTCTCTCTTTGGCCGCCTGCTGAAGGGCTTCAGCGTAGTTATCGCCCTGGTAGCGGATTGGCTTGGTAGCCGTGATCTGCTCGCGAAGGGTTTCAAGAATTGCTGCATCCCGCTCTTTTCCTGCCTTGATTTTTGCCAGAATGGAATCGGCAATTTCATCAACCGCCTCGGCCATAAGGGTATTGAGTACCATGTTCGGCACAGAAGCTGCCTGTGAAGAACCAACGGCGCGGAACTCGAACTTGTTGCCAGTAAAGGCAAAGGGGGAGGTACGGTTACGGTCGGTATAGTCCTTGTTGACCACTGGCACCTGTGAAAGGCCGAGATTAAGCACCTGTTTTTCAGTTTTCAGGTCAACCTTTCCACTCTCGATTGCATCAAGCACCCTTTCAAGAAGCTCTCCGAGGAAGACAGTAACCACAGCAGGAGGAGCCTCATTGGCACCCAGACGGTGATCGTTGCCCATGCTTGCAATGGACATTCTCAGCACATCTGCCCTCTTGTAGACACCGTTCAGAACGGCAACAAGGAAGACGAGGAAGTGCACATTCTTTTCAGGAGTATCACCTGGGTCAAGAAGATTGATACCGGTATTGGTACCGATTGACCAGTTGTTGTGCTTGCCTGAACCGTTGATACCGGCAAAAGGCTTTTCGGCAAGAAGCAGGGCAAAACCTTTCTTGTCAGCAACCTTTCTCATCACTTCCATGACCAGCAGGTTGTGATCGACGGCGATGTTGGCCTCTTCAAAAATAGGGGCTATTTCAAACTGGTGAGGGGCAACCTCATTGTGACGGGTCTTGGCTGGAATACCGAGCAGATAGAGCTCATGCTCAACATCCTGCATGAATTCAAGCACACGGTCAGGAATCGAGCCGAAATAGTGATCCTCAAGCTGCTGACCTTTCGGTGGAAGGGCACCAAGCAGGGTACGTCCGCACATGACAAGATCAGGACGCTCGGAGTAGAATTTCTTGTCGATAAGAAAATATTCCTGTTCGCATCCGGCAAAAGTCTTTACGCGTGAAACACCGGTAACACCAAGTATCTCAAGCAGTCTGATAGCTGACTTGCTCACCGCTTCCATGGAACGCAACAGCGGCGTTTTGGAATCGAGCGCTTCACCATGATAAGAGATAAAGACAGTCGGAATACAGAGTGTCAGATCTTTTCCACCCTTCATAAGGAAGGCCGGGCTGGAAGGATCCCAGGCAGTGTAGCCGCGAGCTTCGAAGGTCGTACGCATTCCTCCTGACGGGAAGCTGGATGCGTCTGGCTCACCCTGGATCAGTTGTTCGCCGGAGAAGCGCTCAATAGGAGTGCCATCGCGATCTATAGATAAAAATGCATCATGTTTTTCAGCCGTGGAACCGGTCATCGGCTGGAACCAATGTGTATAATGGGTAGCACCATTCTCCATTGCCCATTCTTTCATGCCATGCGCCACAACGCCGGCAATTTCAGCAGTAATTTTTTTGCCTGCCTTGATGGTATCCTGCAATGCGGTGAACTCCTCTTTTGGAAGTTTTGCCCGCATGGCTTTCTGGTCAAATGTCATCGAACCAAAATAGGTGGAAACCGGAATTTTACTATCGCTGTTCAAACGAACCTCCTTGTTGATTTGCGTGATATAACTTCTCTTGCCCTTTAAAAAAAACAAAAAAAACGTTCTCCCTCTTTATTTCCTCGACCGCTTTTCATCAAATGTTATCAGCACCTGCCGATCCTGAAGGTTGTTACGAACGATTTCAGCACTGATTTTTTTATTTTTCTTCAACTGTGATAGCACAAAACTGGTATTGGTACCAAGAACACCAGGCCAGCTCTGTATTCGTGAAAGAAACTGTTCAAGCGACGAGGTGTTGTGGGTCATCACCTTTAATATGTGTGAGCCCTCACCGGTAACGGAAAAACACTCCATGATTTCATCCTCTTTCATCACATTATCCATAAAAGACTTGTAATGTTTGGAGGAGTCGATTCTGACCCTTACAAATGCATGAATATCAAAACCAAGCTGCCGTTCATCAACTTCCATGGTAAAGCCCTTGATGATACCACTTTTCTGCAGCTTGTCAAGCCGCTCACTGACTGAAGGAATCGACAGCCCAACGATTTCAGCAAGTTCACTCAATCGAACTCTGCCGTTTTCGCCAAGAGACTCAATAAGCTTGAGGTCGATCAGATCAAGATGGCCAGACATAACTTCACTCTTGTTTAACTAAATTAACGGAAATTACATAATAATAAGAAAAAAACAACCCAAGTCTTTACTATTCACAACTTTTTGAACAAATTTCTTAACAAATTTAGGGCACACAGCCGCATTGCTGCTTTTATACTGATTTAAAAAAAATTGCCGACAGCTCTCCTGAACCAATACGGCTATCCCTGTTATTGGTAATTTTCCGGGGTTATTGAGTGGCGCAGCTTCATTACGGGGCATTAAAGAGGGTGATGGTCAGAGAATTGTAATGGCATTATAAATAAGGAAATATTTCAATATCTTGAGCCTGTCCTGAAACAGGGAGTTGCAGCATGCGAAAAAATAATGCTTCTGGATTGCCTTGCAACGATTCGACACAAACAGTGCAAGATTTTTTCGGAAGGATTAACGCAACATTACTTAAAGCGACTGAGACTTTTATAAAAAATGAAAATAGCAATTTTTGGCGCAGGAGTTGCAGGTCTTTGCGCAGCAGTAGAGCTGGTAGATCGAGGCCATACGGTGGAGATTTACGAAAAGCGCAAAATACTGGGCGGTAAGGTTTCCGTTTGGAAAGACAGTGATGGCGACTCTATAGAATCAGGACTTCATATTGTTTTTGGTGGTTACTTGCAGCTTCAGAAATACCTCAACAAGGTAGGTGCCGCAGAAAATTATCACTGGAAAGAACATGCGTTGATCTATGCGGAAGAGAACGGCAAACAGTCGATGTTCAAAAAAGCAAAACTTCCCAGCCCTTGGGCTGAGGTTGTTGGCGGCCTGCAGACCAATTTTCTTACACTATGGGATAAAATTTCGCTGATCAAGGGGCTCTACCCTGCCCTGATCGGCAATGAAGAGTATTTTCGCAGCCAGGATCATAAAACCTATTCGGAGTGGCACCACCTGCGGGGAGCCTCGGAGCATTCATTGCAAAAACTGTGGCGGGCCATTGCGCTTGCAATGAACTTCATTGAGCCAAACGTCATCAGCGCTCGACCAATGATCACGATTTTCAACTATTTTGGCACCAATTACACCGCAACGAAGTTTGCCTTTTTTCGCAAAAACCCTGGTGACTCAATGATCGAACCGATGCGTCAGTATATCCAGAGCAAGGGAGGACGAATTTTTGTCGATGCCAAGCTTAAAGGGTTTGAACTGAACGGTGACGAAACCATTAAGGAGGCTGTGCTCCAGGATGGCCATAAAATTGTAGCTGATGCCTATATCTCTGCCCTGCCCGTCCACAATCTGAAAACCATCATACCGCAAAAATGGCTCGCCCATAAGTATTTCCTTAACCTGCATGAATTTGTCGGCAGTCCGGTTGCAAACTGTCAGCTCTGGTTTGACCAAAAAATTACTGACACCGACAATCTCATGTTTTCACAAGGCACTGTTTTTGCAACATTTGCCGATGTCTCAATCACCTGCCCGGACGACTTCCAAAGTGGTACCGGCACAGCAAACGGCGGCAGTGTCATGAGTCTGGTGCTTGCTCCGGCTCACCAACTGATGGATATGCCCAATGAAGTGATTATCGAGCTTGTCATGAAAGACATACATAACCGGTTCCCGAAATCACGCCAGGCTAAACTGCTTAAGTCGACCATTGTCAAAATTCCCCAGTCGGTCTACAAGGCGGTACCGGATGTCGATAAATTCCGCCCTGACCAGATAAGCCCTGTCAAAAACTTTTTCCTTGCCGGAGATTACACCGACCAGCACTATCTGGCTTCAATGGAAGGAGCGGCGCTAAGCGGCAAACTGGTTGCGGAAAAGCTCCTCAGCCGATTTGGCAATTGAACGAATTACCAGAAACAACGTTGGAACATCTAACGCTCCATTTGCCAAAATAGTGTTATGCAAAAAAATACATCGTTGGAACAACCGATTGCAGTGCCTGCTTCCGCAAAGGCTCAGGTAAAACTGCTTGAAGAGAGAAATTGTGGCATTATACCCTTCGGCAAAAAAGTTGGGGAGGGCGGACACGGAGCTCTTCTGGCAAATGGAATTACCGTTCTGCAAATCAACATCGGCTATACCTGCAATCTGCTCTGTCGTCACTGTCATGTCAATGCAGGGCCGGAACGCAAAGAGATGATGGCACGCCAGACGATGCTGGAGTGCATCAAAACCCTCCCCAATAGCACCATAAAAACCGTCGATATTACCGGTGGAGCGCCGGAAATGCACCCGGAACTCCGCTGGTTCATTGAAAGCATAAGAACAAACGCGCCTGACATAGAAGTCATTGTACGCACAAATCTCACCCTGTTGACAGACAATGAGAAATACCGCGATTTACCGGAATTTTTCAAAAAGCAGCGGGTCACTCTCATTGCCTCACTTCCCTGCTACATCAAGGCAGATGTTGACCACATGCGGGGAGCGGGTGTTTTCGACCGATCCATCAAGGCACTGCAACTGCTCAACACCCTCGGCTACGGTAAAGAGAACAGTAATCTTGAGCTCAACCTTGTCTTCAACCCTGAGGGCCCCTCGCTGCCAGGAGAGCAGCAGAAACTGGAGCAGGAGTACCGAAAACAACTTTTCGCCAAGTATGGCATTCTTTTCAGCCATCTCTATACCATCACCAATATGCCGGTAAGCCGTTTTCTCAACGACCTGCTTGAAAACGACCACTACAGCGAGTATATGACACTCCTTGCCGAAAATTTCAATGCCCTCGCCGTCGAAAACATGATGTGCAGAACAACCCTTTCCGTCAGTTGGGACGGCACTCTCTACGATTGTGATTTCAACCAGATGCTCCATTTACCGTTAACCAGGCCTGCACCGCAGCATATCAGCGCGTTTAACGAAGAGACACTCCGTAATCGACGCATCACCCTGGGCCAGCATTGCTATGGATGTACAGCAGGAGCTGGTTCAAGCTGTCAGGGCTCTTTGCTGTAAACATGAATCGGCTCCTTGTTATTTTTACCAAAAACCCCGAGGCTGGTCGGGTAAAAACACGACTTGCACGATCTGTTGGAGAGGAGAAAGCCCTTGAGATTTACGAAACCCTCAGAGAGCACACGGCCACGGTTACGAAAGGAGTTGATGCCAAACGAATGGTATATTACTCCCGCTTCATTCCCGCTTCAGACCTCTTCCTCACTGAGACATTCACTCCAAAGATCCAGCAGGGAGATGACCTTGGAGAACGCATGTTTCATGCCATAAATTCAGGGTTTGAAAGCGGATTTCACCACATTGTGCTCATCGGAACAGACTGTTATGAGCTGAGCCAGGAAATCCTCAATCAGGCATTCAGCGCCCTTGAGCAATGTGATGCGGTAGTCGGGCCAGCCACCGACGGAGGATTTTACCTTATCGGTCTGAACAGGCCTCTCCCTGAACTCTTTCTTGACCGGCAATGGAGCACCCCTGATGTTTTAAGGGAAACCACCACAATACTCCAGCAGTTGGCCATTCCCTGCGAACTGCTTTCAGAACTTTCGGATATTGACACCTTTGACGACCTGAAAAAGAGCAAATTATGGCCGTACCAACCATAAGCATTATCTTGCCGACCTGTAACGAGGAGGCCATCATCGCCCGCTCCCTTGAGTGTCTCCTTGCCATTACGAAAAAGTCGGAGGGAATCGAAATTATTGTCAGTGATGCGAGTACAGACAGCACACCCGATATTCTCTCCGGCTTTCCTGTAATAATCTGCCATAGTGCAAAGGGACGAGCCACACAAATGAACAGCGCAGCCCGTCTTGCTCATGGTGATATGCTCTATTTTCTCCATGCCGATACCCGGCCACCTGAAACTTTTATCGAAGATATCCGTTCGGCTGCAGCCGACGGAAAAAAAGCTGGCTGTTTCAGAATGAGTTTTGATGACAACCACCCACTGATGAGCCTGTTTGGCTGGTTCACCCGGTTTCCCTTGCTGATCTGTCGGGGAGGAGATCAGTCACTTTTTATCGACAAAACGGTTTTTTGGGGAATCGGTGGGTTTGACGAAGCCATGCTCATCATGGAAGATTACGATATCATCACCCGTATTGAGCAATGCGAACAGTTTCATATCCTCGAAACAGAGGTCACCACATCGGCCAGGAAGTATCACCGTAACGGCATCATTCCCCTCCAGATCAGTTTTGGAACAATGCATCTCATGTACGCCCTTGGATTTGATCAGGAGGCTCTTGCAGGATACTACAGAAAAAATATTGTCTGAGGGAAGGAGAACTCTCCCCTCAGATAAAATGGTGATACCTCTTTGAATGTGACAAACCCCGGGCTGCTTATACGATTTGTACCGCAAGCTCCATGGAGCCCACTGTTACTACGCCAGTCAATGCGGCCGGGTCGGTAGCATCAAGTGATCCCTGAAGCACTACTTCATGCTCCATCTCGAAAGAGGAGTATGAAGCCGCCGCCGGTGCAATCGGAGCGCTCCCGGTCGCAGCAAGGAGGCCAGCAGAACCTACGGGCTGGGCTGTCGTCGTCAGGAGGTTTTCAAGTTGTTCGAGCGACCATTGCGAGGAGAAATCCTTTTGGGCCGACAAAAGCAGGGCCGCAGCGCCAGAAACAAATGGAGTTGCCATTGATGTTCCGCTCCACACGGCATATTGACCTCCCAAGTAACTGCTGTAAACGCTTACCCCTGGAGCAACGACAAAATCGTAGGGAACAAGTGTGCCCGCGTCGTTGCTGAAGGCTGCAACAACATTGCTGCTGTCGACTGCGCCTACCGCTATGCCTCCTGCTGTTTTTGCTAATATGGCAGGATAGGTCGGTGAGGTTTGGCTGTCATTTCCGGATGCCATACAGACAATCACACCATGATTGATGGCATACGTTATAGCCGTGGAAAGTTCTGTTGACGAGGCGCCATAGGCTCCAAGGGAGAGGTTGATGACATCAGCCCCATTGTTCACCGCATAGGTAACTCCCTGCGCTACACTCGTAAACGAACCGCTTCCTGAAGAGTTCAATACCTTGACAGGCATAATCGTGGCATCATAGGCAACCCCTGTCACGCCGTAGCCATTGTTCAGACCGGCAATGATGCCGGAGACATGCGTGCCGTGACCGTTATCGTCTAACGCATAACCATCTTTATTGATAAAATCATAGCCGTAAATGTCGTCCACATAGCCATTTTTGTCGTCATCAATGCCATTGCCGGCAATCTCGAGTTTATTGGTCCAGATGTTCTGACTGAGATCGGTGTGCAGGTAATCGACACCTGTATCAACGACGGCCACAACAATCCCCTTTCCGGTGTAACCAGCCAACCACGCGTCCGGAGCCTGAATATCGTTCAATCCCCAATCTTTTGTTCCCCAGCCGTCACCATAGAGCGGTGCATCGCCGATGAGATGACCTGTCGCCTTTTCAAGCATGGTATCCACATTGAGCAAGCCATACCCGGAAGTTACGTTCCATGAGGTGGAGGCCGAAAGCGTCGTGAAGTCGTAGGTGGACGACCCAGCAAAAAGGTTTCCGGCAAGGTCCTTGACTGACCCGTTGGCAAAGGTCACGAAATAGTGAGTGTTGTTGGAAAGGGCATTGAGCGGATCTATCGTCAGCGTGCTTCCCGAGAATAAGAGCCGTGCGCTCGATGCCGCATCGAAGCTTTCAACGAGATCTCCCGTCGCCGAACCACTGTGAATTTCGATTAACCCGCTCCCGGCCTTGACCGATTCACTGAAGGTCAGCGTGATATTGGTGTTCAGGGAAACATTGAGGCTGCCGTCAGCGGGAGTGAAACTTTTTACTGTTGGAGCAACCGTATCAAGGGTAACGGTTTTAAAGTCGTAGGTAGATGTGCCTGAATAGCTGTTTCCGGCAAGATCCATAACAGTTCCCTTGGCCAGAGTTACATAGTAACGCGTATTTCCTCCCAGATTGTTGAGCGGGTCAATCGTCAGCATGCTTCCCGAAAAAAGGAGCCGTGCGCTGGACGACGCATCGAAGCTTTCGACAATCGCGCCCGTCGATGAACCACTGTGAATTTCGATGAACCCACTGCCCGCCTTGACCGACTCATTGAAGGTCAGTGTGATATTGGTGTTCAGGGAAGCGTTGGTGCTGCCGTCAGCAGGGCTGAAGCTTGTGACCTTTGGAGCTGTCGTATCCTTGATTATCCGAACAGCAGCAGCAAGCAAGTCAACCTCGCTGTAATCAAAAGCATGCCAATCCGCATTACTGTCTGCAAATCCTGGCGAAAAAGATGCAGGTGCCGCGATGTCATTGAACAATCCGACCCCCGCATTCCGGATAAACGACCAGGAATCACTGAATGCCTGCAGTGGATTGCCTTTGCTCAACGAAGAGATTATCCCCTCACCCGTTGAAGCAAGAGAATAATCTCCACCGGTATAAAGAAGCTGCAATCCCCCTGCCACATCATTGCCAAATTCAGGGGAGCTGAGGCTCTCCTTGCCAGTAATCGGATATCTCTTGAGCATCGGTATAACTCCTGTTGTTTAAAAAACACAAACTATTTTATCCAACTCTCAAACGCTGTTTGTGGTTCCCTTTGGGACATATTTTGATTTTTTCCATGCGGGTCTTCACCACAGACGATTATACAAAGAAATTGTTCGTCCTGCCAGCCCCGCAGAGGCTTTCGCCCATGAATTATTTCAGACCGTGCAAGCAAATTCAAAATTTGAGGGGAACAAAAACATTTCACGCATCAAAAAAACTACTTTCCCGCATTCTTTACTTATATTGGCTTTTAAAAATATAGAGCCGGTGTGCTGTTTTTTTTATTTGTAACCTTTTGAAAGCGGAATTCCCGGGCTAAATTCCTGTGCAGTCCAGCTCGCTTATTTCCTTCAGAAGGATCATTATAATTCATTAGCAAAAAACATTTTGAAGAGTTTTTTACGAAAAATTTCTTCATAAGTTTATTATGCTTACAGAAATTATTTATTACTCCTTACCCTTAATCCACCTAATATTATGGCAACAGAAGAGATCAAAAAACCAGCAGGTTCGCTCATCCCGACCGCCCAGCAAGACAAGGAAATCACTGTAGGCAATGGCGATATCGCCCACCTCATTGGGACTGTAGGCTCCCTGATTGACTCAACCATTGAATCAGTACAGGGAATGATCAGCTCGGTCAGCAACGCAACCGGACAACTGATTGATGGAGTTTCTTCGACCATCAACTCCGAATCAGTACAGGGGATGATCAATTCAGTCAGCAACGCAACCGGGCAACTGATTGATGGAGTTACGTCAACCATTAATTCAGACCAGATTCAGAACTCCTTTCAGGGACTTGGCAAGTTATGGAACGGCCTGATCGAAACCCTCAATAACACCGTCAGTTCAAACCAGGTACAGAACCTTTTTGACAATGTCAGCTCCGGACTTGGTCAGTTGATGAACAATGTTTTTGCTGCACCCGGCATGCCATCAGGCAGAGAAAACCGTCCAAAAAAAGATGTGACGGAGATTCGCTATACTCCCAAGGAGATCGTCATGTCGGTAAAAGCCCCCGCTCCGGCTCCAGCTCCACCTCCCGCTCAGACAGGAAAGTCCTGATACGCATACCGGTGAATGGCAGGCATCAGCAACATATACCTCTCGAAAGAGGGCGGATATTTTGATGGCGCCTGCCCTTGTTTCACTCTCGGCCTGTACCGGTATGACCAAATCCACCTTCACCCCGCACAGTTGCGCCAAGCTCTTCTACCTCTTCAAAACAAACCTGCTCTACCCTCGCAACAACCATCTGCGCAATGCGGTCACCGTGGCGAACAATAAAGGGCTCCTTGCCATAATTGATGAGAATCACCTTCACCTCTCCCCGGTAATCAGCATCAATCGTGGCTGGCGTATTGGGCAATGAGATCATGGAGCGCAACGCAAGACCACTTCGCGGACGAAGCTGGGCTTCATACCCTTCAGGCAACTCAAGGGCAAAGCCGGAAGAAATCAGCGCTGTTGTAAAAGGTTCAATGGTGACAGGCGCTTCAATGCAGGCGGAAATATCCATTCCAGCAGCATGAGCGGTTGCATAAGCGGGAAGTGAGGCTTGCTGGTTGAGGCGAACAATCTTTACATTAAGCATTGGAGAGGAATTGCTATGTTGAGAGGAATTTTACTCGATGGCCAATATAATAGATTAACCACAAGGCAATTGAAACAATCACCCGATAACGTCTATGCACTGGCCTTTGGAGCCCATCCCGATGATGTGGAACTCGCCTGTGGAGCGACACTGCTGAAAATTATCGCCGAAGGGCGCTCCGTCGCCGTCTGCGACCTGACACGGGGAGAGATGGGAACCGTCGGAACTCCTGAAACACGCAGAGCAGAAGCGGCAAAAGCCACCGCACTCATGGGTTACCACAGCCGGAGATCACTTGACCTTGGAGACTCCAAACTATTCCCTACCGAAGAGAACCTCGCTGAAATCATCACGGTCATAAGGGAGTTCAGGCCGGAGGTTGTTTTTGCCAACTCCCCTGAAGAACGCCATCCGGATCACATCAAGGCATCAAAACTCGTTACCGAAGCGTGCTACTATGCCGGACTGCAACAACTTACCACCACCCTGAACGGCGCTGCGCAAAAGCCCCACCGCCCCGCCCACCTGCTCTACTATATCCAGTTCAAACACCTTGAACCGGACATCATCGTCGATATTTCTGAAACCTTTGAAGCATCACGAAAAGGAGTGCTCGCCTTCGCGTCACAATTTTATCAGGAAGGCTCAACAGAAGAGGCAAAAACCATGATCAAACGCCCGGAATTTCTCACCGGTCTTGAGGCACGAGCCCGATATTTCGGAGAACAGATCGGCTCCCTTTACGGCGAAGGGTTCAAACTCTCCGCCACCCTCGCCATCCGCTCATTCAGCGCGGTATTCCCCGGGATAGGCAAGGCATAATAGCGGATACAATGTCGTGATTTTCTCAACCTTTTTCGCTCGACTTACGATATGCAAGCACCGGCCACTCAATGCATGATGGTAGCCGCATCTCCACCGAAAAGCTTTCCGTATTCGGCGAGGGTTGCCTCGTCGGCCACCGTCACTATAATTCTTGCAGGAATTTCGGCATAAAAGGGCTGGAAATTTCTGACACAGAGGGGGGAGGAAAAGTAGATTTCATCAATATAATCGAGATCCAGCGGTTCACTGTTTTCCATCCGTTCATGCTCACTCTCCACAGCCCCTTTACAGGTAAAATTCACCTTAATGAACTCTCCGGTGTTGTACATGCTGGAGTCGCCGCCTGCAATCAGTACTTTTTTCTTTTTGGAAAACCAGTTATCCTCAACACAAAGACTAATGGTTTCACCAACAATCAGAAGGGCTGGTGAATAGACGGCTTTCTCTCCTCTCCTCAACTCCCCAAGTGTACCGATAAGAACGCTCTGGTTATAGCGCGTTGCATTCTGCACAATGGCGACTGGCGTATTCTCATCCCGCCCTTTTTGAGCAACCGCATCAAGCACCTCATGAACGGTCGTGGCTACCATATAATAGACAAGGGTATCAGCATCGGGCACCTGGATTTTACTGACAGGATGGCCGGTACAAAAAGCGACAGAGGAGGAGATTTTTCTCATCGTCAGTGGTATCTCCGTATAGGCGCTGGCACCATGAGCAGCGGTAATACCCGGAATAATTTCATAGCCTATTCCGTTTTGGCGCAGAACCTCTATCTCTTCACCTCCACGTCCAAAAATAAAGGGGTCTCCACCTTTAAGCCGTGCCACTTTTTTTCCTGCCCGGGCATGGCGAAGGATCTCTTCATTGATGGCCTCCTGTTCAAAATGGTGACAATCCTTTCTTTTTCCCGTAAAAATTTTCAGTGCCGTGAATCTGGCCATCAGTTCACTGCATACCAGATCATCATACAAAATCACATCGGCTTCACGCAGCACCCGATCCGCTTTTATCGTCAAAAGTTCCGGATCACCAGGACCGGCACCAATGATGTAGACATATCCTCCCGGCTGAGGCCCTAAAGTTGCTGCATTGCTCTCTTCTGCCGATTTCATTGCTCTACCCTTCCCTTTATGCATTGCTTACATCCCGGCATTGTCGAGCATGGACTCTATCGTCTTGCGCCACTCTACCGATTTTTTAACATTTTCGCCATTAGACGAGATAGCTACGGTCATCTCTCCCCGTTTAATGATCGCAGGAGAGATAAAATCTGACAACTCTCTGTTATCAACAACATTGACCAGAATTCCACGCTCTGCTGCATCTTTTTTGATTCTCTCGTTTATCTCAAGATTATTGGTACAGGCATAGACAAGAAAAAAACCGGCAAGGTCTGATTTCTCATACTCTTTATAGATCTCTCTGAATCCGGCACCTTTCAAATCCTCATGGATTTCCGGGGCAACAAGAGTAATGTTACGGGAATACTTCTCCACTGTCTTGATTTTATGCATGGCGATTTTACCGCCTCCCACAAACAAGATGTTCTTGTCATCAATCCTGACATTAATCGGCAAAAAAACTTTCATTTTTTGGTATTTGAATTGATACAGGGGAAGCTCCTTTTCTTTGTGTGGAAAAAGGGAATCAAAGAAAACATTGAGGCATGGCCCATTCCATCAATTCGCTTTTTTCACAACAACAACTGCCTTAAGAAGTATTGTGAGCAGAAGTATGCCAATCGCCATAACTCCGAGCGTCATGGAAACTTCCTTTGACGTCGGAACATAAGCAACAATCCCCCCCATTGAGGAGTAAAGCAGGGCAACTCCCTTTTCAGTCATGAGAGACAAAATCACTCCGACAGAAGCCGCAAGAAGCCAACTGATTGAGCTTTTCCATGTTGGCACAAAAAAAACAGCGATTGAGAGTATACCCAAAAGGAGCGACAACCACATCAACGGGATCACCTGGTTTCTGGCACAACACTCCACACCAATCAAGGCGAAGGTGCACGATCCTGCATAAGTAACGAGCATGGCAAGTTTGTCGGTTACCTCCCTGCCTGCATCAAAGTCTGAATTTTTTTTCAGGATGAGTATGATCAGCAGCATCACGGCTGCCCCGGCGGCAAACGAAGAGGCAAGGAGCCGGATCGCAAACAAAGAGAGAGTCCATGTATTTCCGGGATGGTTGACAAAAACAAATCCTGAAACAAGCGCAAGCACAATTGCCCACGGAATAGAGAGATAGATAAGCGGTTTGACCCATGCAGCAGCAGGGACGCCTTTGCGTTCAGCGCCAAGAGTGGCCCAACCAGTGACAAGATTGATGAGGAAATGACCAATCAACAGGAAAAAAGCCCAGGAATAGGACGATTGCGGCGTTGCATAGCGCAAAAGGTCAAGCATAAGTTGCGGCTTGCCCATGTCAATGAAAAGGGAGAGAAGAGCAGTAGCTGAAGCTGATGCCCCCAGAAACTGGGCAATGAGAACAATATTTCTGAATGGCTTGTAATCGTGGAGATACGGCAGTACAACCAGAGTGGTTGATGCTGCTACGGCCGCCATAAAGGCAAATTGCATGGTTGTTATACCCGATCGGACACCATCACCCATCCCGGTGACAGAAAGACCAATGCGCAGTTGCTGGGACCAGGCGGAAAGACCAAACGCAATGACCAATAGAAGGAGTGTAATCCATATCCAGTAGGGCCGATTTCCTTTCAGGGCGTTCTCAATCATGGGAAGTCATTAGATGATGTAAAAAACTGATGGGAGTGTTCCCAGTTCAGGTTTTCTTTGCATGGTCTGATTCTTTTCAAGAAGCTGGCGAATCCCGGATTTTGGGTCATTCAGATCCCCGAACGTTAGCGTCTTTTCCGGACAGGCCTCAACACAGGCGGGCATTTTTCCCTTCAACAGACGTTCCGAGCAGAAATTGCACTTTTCAACAACCCCCTTTTCCCTTGTGGGGTAACTATCATTGAGTGCCTTTATCGCTGGCCTCGGCTCTTTCCAGTTAAAACTGATTGCGCCATAAGGGCAGGATGCCATGCAGGAGCGGCAGCC
>CAINOO010000159.1 GCA_903851535.1 uncultured Chlorobiaceae bacterium
ATCCGGATGGGATATCGGGAACAGTCAGCTATCAATGGCAGCTCTCCAGTAATAATGGAGCCTCCTGGTCTGACATTTCCGGAGCAGTCAGCAACACCTATGTACTTTCAAATGGTGATGTCAACAACCTGCTTCAGGTTACTGCAAGCTATATCGACAATGGCAGCCAGGCAGAGTCACCGGTCAGCGCATCAAAAGCCATTTTTGCGCCACAGAACGGTGATTTAGTGGTTACGCTGATGCAGCTCGATGCGCCAGCGGGAACAAGCGTTATCAATCCACTGACCACACTGATAAAAAATGCGGTTGATCTTGGCCTCTCTCCCAATGTGGCAGCTCTCGACATCAAGACGGTTTTGGGAATACCCTCCGAGGTGAAGTTGCAGAGTTACGATGCTTATGCGATTTTACAGTCAGTGCCGAATGATCCGACAGCGCTGGCTGTTGAAAAAATTGCCGTACAGGTCGCGATTCTGACGTCGCTTTCCGATGATGACACCGGCATGAATCTGACTCTCTCCATTCTTGATGCCGCAGCAAAAAAACAGACACTCAACCTCTCCGATCTTAATGATATATGCTCCATTCTCGGTATTGATCCCCAGGGAACCTTGCCTGATTCGGTCAGCGTCATTTTTGACCGGAACAAGAGCATGTCCGATGCCCTTGCCGACGGTGGAGATGTTACCAGCATTGAGAATGAATGGGTCGATCTGTGCGGCATTAATGATGGTATTGCTTCAACAAGTATTGCTGACCTGAGCTTGCATCTTAACCAGGCACCTGTCGGCAATGCAACCGCTCTCTTGCCCGCCGCCATACAGAATGAGATATACATCATCAATGCGAACGATCTGCTTCAGGGCATTACGGATCCGGATGGCGATGTGTTGGCAGTATCGGCTCTTTCGGTGGACACCGGTGGAGATTTGCTGGATAATGGAGATGGAACATGGTCATTCAACCCTTTCACGGATTATTCCGGTCCTGTTGAGCTGAGCTATACGATAGAGGATGGCCTGGGTGGCTCCATTACCGTGTCTCAGATATTTGTGGTAACGTCGGCACCATCAGGAAATGCCAACAACGCCCCGACAGGAGAAGTTGTTATTCTTGGAGAACTCCTGCAAGGTCAAACCCTTACTGCAGATATAAACACCCTTGCCGATGCCGATGGTATCGGGGCAGTCAGCTATCAGTGGCAGGCTGATGGTGAGGATATTGCTGGAGCAACAGGAAGCAGTGTCACGCTGACTCAGGCTGAGGTGGGCAAAGTCATCACCGTTACCGTGAGTTATACCGATCTGCTTGGTACGCAGGAAAGTCTCCCTTCATCCCCCACAACTGTTGTTGCAAACGTTGATGATGTGGCTACGGGTATTCTTGCCGTTACTGGCATTGCCGAAGAGGGTGGAACGCTGGTGGCAACCCTTGCCAATGTGGTTGATCCTGACGGCAGCACCAGCACCAGTTTCCGGTGGGAGGAGTATGCCGCTGGATCATGGATTACCCTCTCCGCCCAGAACGGCGCTACACTCGCGATTCCCTCTGATCAGAGCTACGTCGGAAAAATTGTGCGCGTAGTGGCAACAACCACCGATGCGCTCGGTGGGATAACCGCCTTTTTCGGTGACGGCCAGACCATTGCAAATGTCAACGATACGCCAACCGGTACAGTATCCATTACGGGTACGGCCCAGCAGGGTCAGACGTTGACCGCTTCCAACCTGCTTGCTGATGCTGACGGCCTTGGGATCATCAGCTATCAGTGGCAATCAGGAGGAATGACTATCACGGGTGCTGTCGGAAGCAGCTTTACGCTGACACAGGCTGAAGTAGGTAAAACGATCACGGTGAAGGCGAGCTATACGGATGGACAGGGGACCAGCGAGAGTGTCTTCTCTGCGGCTACTGCCCAGGTGTCAGCACTTTCGGGGCTTACGCTTACCGGAACTGCTGCTGCTGATGTGCTGAATGGTGGAACGACCAACGACACCTTGTATGGTCTTGCGGGCAACGACAAGCTGAATGGTAATGCGGGCAACGACACTCTTGACGGTGGCACCGGTCTTGATACGATGGCTGGTGGTTTGGGCAATGACACCTATGTTGTGGACAATGCCGGTGATAAAATTACCGAGAACACCGCAGAAGGCAGTGATCTTGTCCAGGTCACTATCTCCACAGCGGGCGGCACCTTTACCCTTGCCAATAATGTTGAACAGGCAACACTTCTCAATACGGTTGCATTCAATCTCACCGGCAACGCTCTTGCCAATATTCTAACCGGCAATGCCGCAGCGAATATACTGAACGGTGGCGTTGGTGCAGATACCTTGATCGGTGGCGCTGGCGATGATACCTACGTCGTTGATGCGATGGGTGATATGGTGATTGAGGGCGCAAACTCCGGCACGGAGCTTGTCCAGGTCAACATCGCTACATCGGGCGGCAGCTACACACTTACCGAAAACGTCGAAAACGCGACGCTCAAAAACACTGTCTCTTTCAGCCTGGTCGGCAATACGAGTGCCAATCTCCTTACAGGAAATGCTGTGGACAATACACTTACTGGAGCTGGCGGCAACGATATCTTGACTGGTGGACAGGGAGTTGATACCTTTGTTGTGGATTCCGGTACGGATACCATTACGGATCTTGGCAATGGCGGTGCCGATATCCTCAAGGTATCTGCGGGTGCGACCGCCAATGCCACCGTCAGCGTTACCTGGGCGGCAACTTCAGCAACGATCAACAATGGGACGGCCAACATTACAACCAATGGGCTTGCCGTCAACCTTGCTGCCGTCGTGAGTGGCAATGGGTACACTGTTATCAATACAGGCCAACAAACTATCCTGACAGGATCAGCTTTGGCGGACGTTCTGGTTGGTGGCACAGGCAAAGATACGCTTATCGGGGGAAACGGTAACGATGTTCTCGATGGAGGAATTGGCAACGATGCGCTGACTGGTGGTGCTGGTAGTGATCTTTTCCGGTTTTCTGCAGCACCGGGCAAAAGCAACATTGACGTCATGACGGATTTCCAGTCGGGCAGCGATAAAATTGAGCTGTTGTCAATCCTTTTCAGCAATGTCAAGGGCTCTGATGGTCTTTTCAGTGGTGCAGATATTCTTATTGGTGCAGGAGTAACCAAGGGAACAGTCGCTGGTGACGAACATCTCATTTTCAATACCACCAACAAGGCGCTCTACTACGATGCGGACGGAGGTGGTGCAGGAGCAGCAGTGCAGTTTGCTACGTTGACCGGAGTTACAACGTTGTCGGCAACAGATTTCATGGTGAACTGATAACGGCTGGCTGCTTGCCTCCATTTCACGAAGGCCCTGCATTGGTTTATTCCCGGCATGGCCTTTGTGAAATGATGAAAACCTCCCTGGAAGCTACCGATACATCTTTTCTTTTTTTAAAAAATTATATTGAGTAAGTTGAACAGAAGGTGTTGGTACCCGTCTTTTTTCATGGTTAAAACAGGAGTACTGTTATGAGTTGGGGAGTAGAACATGGTCAACGCCGAAAGGATATTCTGGAGCTTATGGATATTTCGGCCAAAATAATGAAGGCGAATCCCAATCATGTCAATGAGGTTTCCAAAAGCACAACAGGTTGCTGGATGGAGCAGATTTATGGCATACAGCGCTGTGATTTCTGTGATTTGTCTCCTGATTGCCCGATCCTCGAGGAGGAGGTGTGGCAAGCTTATCTGACAAAAAACAACATTGTCATTGAGAAGAATTCCTGAGGGTTAAATCAGACAAAAGTTTGTTTTAACCTTCAGGAATTCTTATACTGTTTTCTTGCAGAAGACTGTGGTGTTCTTTTTTTTGTCTTCTCTTTACCCACCAATAGTACATTTCACCAGATAACAACTCAATGACCTCTCCGTGCGGCGATGTTCATTGACACGGGGATTTTCTTGCTGTTTACTAACCTTGAAAAGTAATTAACAGGGACAATGACTGATACAAAAAAGACAACCAGACAGGTCAATGTGACATCAAAAACCAGCGTTTCCGTGCTTTTTGCGGGTGATTCCGGTGATGGCATGCAGTTGACCGGCACTCAATTTGCCAATACCGTAGCAATTCACGGCTCAGAGCTGAATACTTTCCCGAATTTTCCTTCTGAAATCAGGGCTCCTGCCGGTACCATTGCCGGCGTGTCGGGATTTCAGCTCCAGTTCAGCAGCAAGCCGGTCTATACGCCTGGTGCCCGATTTGATGTTATGGTCGCCATGAACTCGGCGGCACTGAAGGCAAATCTGAAAAACCTCCACCGTGGCGGTATCATTATTGCCGGTACAGAAGGCTTCGATGAGAAAAACCTGAAGCTTGCGGGCTATCCCGAAGGAGCGAACCCCCTTCATGACGGTTCCCTCGACAACTATATTGTTTTTCCTGTGCCCATTCTGCAGCTTACCCGTGAAGCCCTCAAAGAGAGCGGCTTGAGCAGCAAGGAGATTGACCGCTGTAAGAACATGTTTGTGCTGGGCTTGCTCTACTGGCTCTACACCCTTCCGCTTGAGGGTACGATGGAAACACTCTATGCCAAGTTTCAGAAAAATGTCTGGATGGCTGAAGCGAATATCAAGGCGATGAAGGCTGGTTATTTCTTTGGCGATGAGACTGAACTCTTTGCAAACCTTGGGCGCTTCGATATTGCTCCGCAAAAACAATTTGGCGTCTACCGCCGTGTTACCGGCAATGAAGCCTGCGCAATTGCCTTGACTGCTGCTTCAAAAAAAGCTGGCCTTGAACTGTTCCTCGGATCATACCCGATTACACCGGCAACAGAGATCCTGCAAACTCTCGCCAAAAAGAAAAAGTATGGTGTGAAAACTTTTCAGGCTGAAGATGAAATTGCTGGCATCGTCAGCAGCATCGGCGCTGCTTATGGCGGTGCTCTTGCTGCAACGAATACTTCCGGTCCTGGACTTGCGCTGAAAACAGAAGCACTCGGTCTTGCCGTTATCCTTGAAATACCACTGGTTGTCATTAATGTGCAGAGGGGCGGTCCATCAACCGGCCTGCCAACCAAACCGGAGCAGTCTGACCTTTTCATGGCCCTCTATGGTCGCCATGGCGAAGCGCCACTGCCGGTTGTCGCTGCATGTTCTCCTGTTGACTGCTTCTACACCACCTATGAGGCGGCGAGAATTGCCGTTGAACATATGACACCGGTGATCTGTCTCTCTGATGGTTACCTTGCCCTGAGTTCAGAACCCTGGAAAGTTGAAAGTCCGGAAAATCTTGCTGAGATCAAGCCGCGTTTTCAGCCTGCAAGGAAGCCGGGTGACGCTCCCTACCTGCCCTACAAACGCGATGAGCGTCAGGTTCGCTCATGGGCGATCCCTGGAACCAAGGGGCTCGAACACCGTATCGGCGGACTTGAAAAGCAGCATGAAACCGGCAATGTTTCGCATGACCCTGAAAATCATGAGCTCATGACCAAGCTGCGTGCCGAAAAAATTGCACGGATTGCTGATAGTATCCCGCTGCAGAGTATTGATAATGGGCCTCTCAAGGGTGACCTGCTTGTTCTCGGATGGGGCTCAACATACGGAGCAATTAAAACTGCCGTTGAGCAGGCTCTCGAACAGGGGTACAGTGTTGCTCATGCCCACCTGCGTTATATTCATCCGTTCCCGAAAAACCTTGGAGAGATTCTTGGCAACTATAAACAGGTGATCATACCCGAATTGAATAACGGGCAGCTTGTCCATGTTATCCGTGATACCTTCCTTATCGCCCCTGAAAGTCTTACCAAAGTGCAGGGTGTACCGTTTAATGAGATGGAAATACTGACCAAAATCACTGATCTTTTAAAGGAGCTTAAATCATGACCGATAACGATACAACAATGAAAGCCTTGCCGGTTCTTACTGCAAAGGACTTTGCTTCCGACCAGGAAGCAAAGTGGTGTCCTGGATGCGGTGATCACTCTGTGCTGCAGCAACTGAAACAACTTTTGCCGGAGCTCGGTGTCGCGCCAGAAAACATCGTCTTTGTTTCCGGTATCGGCTGTTCATCCCGACTCCCCTATTATCTTGCAACCTATGGCGTGCACGGTATTCACGGACGAGCACTGCCGATGGCAACCGGATTGAAAGTCGCTCGACCTGATCTGAGCGTATGGGTTGGAACAGGTGATGGCGATGCACTCTCAATTGGTGGCAACCATTTCATTCATACCCTGAGAAGAAATCCCGACCTTAATGTCGTGCTCTTCAACAATGAGATTTACGGACTTACGAAGGGTCAGTATTCACCAACATCAAAAATCGGGTTAAGAACCGTAACATCGCCAGCCGGCGTTATCGATCACCCGTTCAATACTGCTGCCCTGACGATTGGCTCAGGCGGCACCTTCTTTGCACGGGCATTCGATCGTGACGGCAAATTTTTACGTTCAATACTGCATCGCGCTGCCATGCACAGGGGTACTTCGCTGGTGGAGATTTACCAGAACTGTCCCATTTTCAATAATGCGGCTTTTGAAGCCTATGCCACTCCTGACAGTAAGGCTGATAACACCATCTATATTGAACAGGACAAGCCTCTTGTTTTCGGAAAGGGCAAAAACCGTGGAATCATGCTTGACGGATTCAAGCCGGTTGTTGTGGATCTCGATAAAGAGGAGTTCTCGACCAGTGACCTCTGGATTCACAATGAGAGAGATATCAACAAGGCATCTATTCTTGCCCGCTTTGCTGATGAAGAGTCTCTTCCGAGACCTATGGGCGTCTTCTATGCCGAGGAAAGGATAACCTATGAAGATGCTCTGGCCGCGCAAATCAGGGACGCACAGAAAAACGGTTGCTGGACGCTTGAGGAACTGCTCAAGGGAGAGAATTCCTACGAAATCAAGTAAGCAAACATTGTGCTTGCACCAAAAAGCCGGCGCTCATGCCGGCTTTTTGCTTTGCTATTCCTCTTCTTCGTTCCAGGCACCCATGGCTGAAAACTTTTCAATCCGGTCATGAACCAGGTTTGCCGGATCTTTCGACAGTATCGTTTTCAATTCCTCGATCAGAATACCCTTCAAGGTCGCAGCCATTGCGTCTGGGTCAGTGTGCGCACCTCCGAGCGGTTCAGGGACAATCCTGTCAATAATTCCTTGTGCAAGAAGGTCGACTGCGGTGAGTTGCAGTGCTTCAGCCGCCTGCTCTTTAAAGTTCCAGCTTCTCCAGAGAATGGAGGAGCAGCTTTCGGGTGAGATAACGGAATACCAGCTATTTTCAGCCATAAGAATCCGGTCACCAACACCTATGCCGATGGCTCCCCCACTCGCTCCTTCACCGATAATCACGCAGATTACCGGAACAGTGAGCTTGGCCATTTCAAAAAGGTTGCGGGCAATTGCCTCGGCAGTCCCCCGTTCTTCAGCCTCTATGCCAGGAAATGCTCCCGGTGTATCAATGAGCGTAATAACCGGTTTGCGGAATTTTTCGGCAAGCTTCATCAAACGGAGCGCCTTGCGATATCCTTCAGGCTGAGCCATGCCGAAATTGCGGTAGAGATTGGACTTGGTATCACGCCCTTTCTGATGGCCTATGATCATGACCGGCTGGGAAAACCCTGTCGCGCTCTCTTCAATACGGGCAAAACCTCCAACAATGGCTTTGTCGTCACTGAAATGACGGTCTCCGGAGAGTTCAAGAAACCCTGTGGTCATCAGGTGAATATAGTCAAGTGCATAGGGTCTTGCCGCATGACGGGCAAGTTGCACTTTCTGCCAGCGGGTAAGATTTTTATAAATCGAACGGCGCAGGGCATCGACTTTCAGTTCCAGTGTCTCTATGTCGTGATTGAGCATTTCCGTTTCAGACAAAGACTGCTCCCTCGTGCTGCTCCTGAGGCACTGACGCATTTCGCCAAGTTTGGCTTCAAGCTCAAACAATGGCTTTTCAAAATCAAGGACAACTTTAGTGGCCATAGTGCTGCAATATGAGTGATAAAAAAAGTCCACCAAGCAAAATGCTCACGATGGACTTTAAAAGAAGGCAACATTCAAATCGTCAGAATCAACATCAGATCCCATCCCTCAACGCCTTACCTGGTTTGAACTTGACAACATTTTTTGCGGCAATGGTAATCGCTTCGCCAGTCTGAGGGTTCCGCCCTGACCTTTCAGCTCTTTTTCCCACGGCAAATGTTCCGAAACCCACAAGAGTGACATCCTCACCATCCTTCAACGATGCTGTAACAACACCGATAAAGGCATTGAGAGCACGCTCGGCATCTACTTTGGTCAGTTTTGCCTGGTCTGCAATTTTTTCGACTAACTCAGCTTTTGACATACGAGGTATTTGCTTATTGTTATTGAAGTATAAATATCCCTGAATACCGTATCCTCTTTATTTTTCAATTTAAACAGTAGGTGACAAACATGCAATTGCTTTTTGCCTTTATCCTTGTTTGATTTCACAGCACTTTGTATTCGTCTGACTCTGTGTTATATTTAGCTTTCGAGGCAGGGGTAAACCCCGCCATTTGTACAAGACCATTTTTTATCCGGCTTATGATTTCAATCAGTAACGTGTCGAAGGGTTCGATTATCCGCTTTAAGGGAGAACCTCACAGTATCGAAAGTCTTATGCACCGCACACCTGGGAACTTGCGGGCCTTTTACCAGGCAAACATGAGAAACCTGAAATCCGGCAGGAATGTCGAGTACCGCTTTAGTGCTACAGAATCAGTTGATGTCATCATCACCGAGAGAAAACAGTATCAGTATCTTTACCGGGATGGCAGTGACTTTGTCATGATGGATAATGAAACTTTTGACCAGATTAATGTACCGGAGGTTGCAATAGGTGCTTCATCCCGCTTTGTCAAGGATGGAATTATGGTAACGATTGTCTTTTCTGACGACGCCTCTATTCTTGGTGTTGAACTCCCGACGTTTGTTGAGGTTGAGGTGATTGAAACCGGCCCGGCATCCAAGGATGACAGGGCGACCAGTGGAACAAAACCGGCAGTCGTTGAAACTGGTACGGAGGTCAGCGTCCCGATGTTTATCCAGACCGGAAGTGTTATTCGTGTCGACACCCGAACTGGTGAATATATCGAGAGAGTGAAAAAATAACTGTTTAAACACGATTTTTCAAGACGAACGCTCATAAACTAAGTTAACATTATCATGGACTTTAACGAAATCAGGCAGCTCATTGACATCGTCAATAGCTCAGATCTTCAGGAAACCATCATCGAGGAGGGCGAATTTAAAATTATCTTGAGGCGTTCTTCTGCAGCAACATCCTCTTTTACAGCCGGAACTGCAGCGCCTGCCCTGCAAGCCATTCCCCAGGCTTCTTATGCTGCACCGTCACCGGCAAAGACTGAGGTGCCGTCCGATCTTGTCGAATCCCGCTCGCCAATCGTAGGAACATTCTATCAGTCATCGTCCCCGGATTCTCCGCCCTTTGTAGCTATCAACGACACTGTTAAAAAAGGAGATGTTCTCTGTATTATCGAAGCCATGAAACTGATGAATGAAATTGAGGCAGAGGTTTCTGGAACAATTGTTGAGATTCTTGTTGAAAACGGACAGGCGGTCGAGTATGATCAGCCCCTGTTCCGGATTAAACCATAAACATTCATCAGAGAAAAACCTTGTTCAAGAAAATACTTGTTGCAAATCGCGGTGAAATTGCCTTGCGTATTATGCAGACCTGCCGCGAAATGGGAATCAGCACAGTTGCTGTATATTCTACAGTTGACGCTGAATCAATCCATGTCAAATACGCAGATGAAGCTGTCTGTATTGGACCAGCTTTATCAAGAGAAAGTTATCTGAACATCCCCCGCATCATCGCTGCCGCAGAGGTAACCAATGCTGATGCCATTCATCCAGGGTACGGATTTCTGGCTGAAAATGCTGTTTTTGCTGAAGTATGTGAGTCGGTTAACATCAAGTTTATCGGCCCGACAGCAAAAATGATCAACCAGATGGGCGACAAAAACACCGCTAAAGCAACCATGATTGCTGCCGGTGTACCAGTTGTCCCAGGAAGTCCAGGGCTGGTGACTGATCTGAAGCAGGCTATTGATACGGCAAAAAAAACAGGCTATCCGGTTATCATCAAGCCAACAGCGGGCGGCGGCGGAAAGGGAATGCGGGTCGTCACGGAGGAGAGCCAGCTCGACAAGGCTCTCAACACTGCTCGCAGCGAAGCGGAGCAGGCGTTCGGCAATAGCGGTGTCTATATCGAGAAATATCTCGAAAACCCGCGTCATGTTGAAATCCAGATCCTTTCTGACCAGCATGGACACACCATCCATCTGGGAGAGCGGGACTGCACTGTTCAGAGACGGCACCAGAAGCTTATTGAGGAAACCCCTTCTCCGGCCGTTGATGATGCACTGAGAAAAAAAATGGGCGATGCTGCTGTAGCCGCTGCCAGCGCAATCAACTATGAGGGTGCCGGTACCATCGAGTTTCTGCTCGACAAACACCGTGATTTTTTCTTCATGGAGATGAATACGCGTATTCAGGTTGAACATCCGGTCACCGAAGAGCGCTACGATGTCGATATCGTCAAGGAACAGATTCTTGCTGCTGCCGGTGAATCACTTGAAGGCAGAACCTTCACCCCAAGAGGCCACTCCATTGAATGCCGCATTAATGCTGAAGATCCTGAACATCTGTTCCGTCCCTCTCCCGGACAGCTTACGGTTTTCCATACACCGGGTGGACATGGCGTCAGGGTTGATTCACATGCCTATGCGAGTTATGTCGTACCTTCAAATTACGACTCTATGATTGCCAAGCTTATCGTTACCGCTCACACGCGGGATGAGGCCATTGCAAGAATGTCGCGTGCGCTTGATGAATTTATTGTTGTCGGGGTAAAAACCACTATCCCCTTCCATAAACAGGTGATGCACTCTCCTGTTTTTCAGAGCGGAGATTTCGATACCGGGTTTCTTGAAACCTTCAGGTTTGAAAAGAAGTAATAAAAAAAGGGAGACGTTGAAGTCTCCCTTTTTTTTGTGTTATCTGTTCTTGCCATGCAAGCTATCGCTCATTGGCAAAACCCTCCCTGGTAGCGGGCTCATCAGGAGCACGATCATCAGCAGGTGAACTGTCATGACCTTCACCAGTCAGTTTAATGGTTTTGTATCTCTTTAGTCCTGTACCAGCAGGAATCAGCTTGCCGACAATCACGTTTTCTTTCAGGCCTGCGAGATAGTCAACCTTTCCGGCAACGGCCGCATCAGTCAACACCTTTGTGGTTTCCTGGAACGATGCTGCAGAAATCACACTCTCGGTCTGAAGAGCTGCGCTTGTTATGCCAAGCAGGACAGGATGCGATGTTGCCTGCAGGGCAGGCTCAAAGGCAATCATATTTTTGCTGTTCTTGCGAAGCTCACGATTCAGCTTGGTAATATCGCGTACCTTGTGCAGTTGACTGTCCTGAATTCTTGCCGGGGCATCGCCTTTTTCGGTAATGCGTACCTTTTCGGCTATACCATGATTTGACTCAACAAAGGCACTCCGGTCAATCAGGTCACCAGGCAGCAGATCGGTGTCTCCAGGCTCTTCAACCCTCACTTTCTGAAGCATCTGGCGCACAATAACCTCAAGATGCTTGTCGTTGATTTCAACACCGGCATTGATCTGGTAAACCTTCTGAATCTCGTTGACAAGATACTGCTGCACCGCATTGGGGCCCTGAATACGCAAGATATCCTGCGGCGAGACGGCTCCATCGGTCAGCGGGTCGCCTGCCTTGACTTCATCGCCCTCATTGGCAAGCACATGTTTGCCAACCTGAACATAATAGATCTTCTCTTCACCAAAATCGTTTTTGACCTTAACCTCCTTGCTGCTTCTGCGCTGTGAACCAAAACTGACGTAACCATCAATTTCAGTAACAATTGCCGGATCAGTAGGAATACGGGCTTCAAAGAGTTCGGTTACCTTGGGCAAACCGGCGGTAATATCTCCACCGACACGATCAAGGTTTCTGGGGACTTTGGCCATAATATCGCCAGGCTCAACTTTCTGTCCATCTTCCACATACAGATTTGACTTGATCGGTACCGGATAGGTCTTTCTTACCTCGCCACTCGCATCAATAATCATCAACCTCGGCTCCCTTGTTTCGGTAGCTCTCAGTTTGGAACGCCAGTTGATAATCGTGTGCTGGGAAAAACCGGTCTGGGGATCAACCTCTTCCTTATAGGTTATACCCTTTTCGATATCGGCAAACTTGACTATACCGGGCAACTCGGCGATAATCTGCGTGCTGTTGGGCTCACTGCTGAACATCACCTGGTCTTTTTTGATCAGGGAGCCGTGTTTGCAATGAAGGTGAGCACCATGCGGCACAATGTAACGTTTCAATATTTTTCCGGATTCAGGATCGGCAATATTGATTTTGCCGTTTTTCTGAATGATGATGATCCTCAAATCGGCAACACCATCCTCATTAATGGCCGTATGCTCGACGCTTTTGATATCCTCAAACTGAATCTGACCATCATAAAAAGCCTTGGTCTCCGTTTCCGTAATACCACCCTGTGCCGCGCCACCCTGGTGGAAGGTACGGAGCGTCAACTGTGTTCCAGGTTCTCCGATAGACTGGGCTGCAATAACACCCACCGCTTCGCCAATTTCAACGAGTTGATGAACCGAGAGGTTGGTTCCGTAACATCTCGAACAGATGCCTATTTTGGATTCACACGTCAGAACGGAACGAATCTCCGCCTCTTCAACACCTGCCGTCTCCTGAATCAGCTCGGCAAGCTCTTCGGTAATAATCTCTCCGGAATTGACGATAACCTTGTTGTTGAGGGTATCGTAGATTTCACGAGCCGCAACGCGTCCCTTGATTTTTTCACGGAACTTGATCTGGCCGCTGGTCTCTTCCTCAATATTTCTGTGCACATAGAGGCCTCGCGTGGTTCCACAATCATCAATGGTAACAATGACATCCTGCGCAACATCATGAAGTCGCCGGGTCAGGTAACCGGCATCGGCTGTTTTCAGCGATGTATCGGAAAGACCCTTACGCGCACCATGCGTTGAAATAAAGTACTCAAGAACCGTAAGCCCCTCCTTGAGGTTCGAGATAATCGGGTTTTCAATAATTTCACCCGGCTGGCCCGACATGGATTTCTGCGGACGGGCAATAAGACCCCTCATACCGGTCAACTGACGTACCTGCTCCCTGGAGCCACGGGCTCCGGAATCAAGCATCATATAAAGCGGATTAAAACCATCACGATCTTTTTTCAGCTTCTGATACGACTCTTCAGCAACGATATTCGATGTTTTCTGCCAAACGTCAACAATCTGATTGTAGCGTTCATTGTCGGTAAGGGTACCACGATTGTACTCCTTGACCACCTTGGTACTGTCACGTTGGGCGCTCTTGATATGACGCGCCTTGGTTTCAGGCACAATGGCATCGGAAAGGCCAACCGAAAGGCCGCCCTTCATCGCATAATGGAAACCGACCTCCTTGATATTATCGAGGAATTTGGCTGTTTCGACATTACCAACCTCACTGCTGAGTCGCCCGATGAGCTCCTTTGCAACTTTCTTGTCGATAACCCGATTGATAAAGCCTATTTTTTTCGGGACATGCTGGTTAAAGATCACTCTGCCAACGGTCGTAAGCAAAATGGCCTTTTTCTCAATCTGCGATTTCAGCCAAGCTGACTTTTCGGGACTCAGACCAGCCATCGTATCAAGGACTCTCAACGAGTCAAATTTCTGGTCAATTTCGCCACCGTACTGGATGAAAATTTGCGCATGCAAGCCAACACGTTCCTCGTTGTAAGCTATAAGCACATCTTCCGGGCTGTAAAATATCTGCGCCTCGCCAAAATCGCCAGAGCGCGACTTGGTCAAATAATACATGCCAAGTACCATGTCCTGCGAAGGAACCGTAACCGGCTTGCCAGACTGTGGCAGAATAAGGTTATGGGACGAAAGCATGAGCAGTGAGGCTTCAAGCTGCGCTTCCTGCGACAGGGGAATATGAACAGCCATCTGGTCACCATCAAAGTCAGCGTTGAAAGCCGTACAGACCAGAGGATGAATCTGGATAGCCTTGCCTTCAATCAAGAGCGGCTGGAAAGCCTGGATACCAAGGCGATGAAGCGTTGGTGCCCTGTTCAGCAGCACCGGACGGCCATCAATGACCTTCTCCAGAACATCCCAGACAATCGGGTCTTTTTTATCAATCAGCTTCTTGGCTGATTTAACAGATTTTGCAATACCACGATCAACAAGACGGCGGATAACAAAGGGCTGAAAGAGTTCAATCGCCATACTTTTCGGAAGACCACACTCATGCAGCTTCAATTCCGGACCAACCACAATGACCGAACGGCCAGAGTAGTCGACCCTCTTGCCCAGCAGGTTCTGGCGGAATCGCCCCTGTTTGCCTTTCAGCGCATCAGATAGCGATTTCAATGGCCTGTTGGACTCACCGGTCTTGACCGCGTTAGCCTTGCGGGAGTTATCAAACAGGGCATCGACAGCCTCCTGAAGCATTCTCTTTTCGTTGCGTAAAATAACCTCTGGAGCACGAATATCAATCAGCTTTTTCAGCCGGTTGTTGCGGATAATAACCCTGCGATAGAGGTCATTGAGATCCGATGTGGCAAACCGTCCACCTTCAAGAGGCACAAGCGGACGAAGCTCGGGCGGAATAACCGGCACGACTTCCATCACCATATATTCCGGCTTGTTACCTTCATAAACGTATGGCTCGGGAAGTTCATCTTCCGGAAAGAGCCCCTGAGGCTTTTTCCGCGTTTTTTTATGCGGCTCATAACTTTTTCTGAAGGCCTCAACAACCTTCAGCCGTTTGAGCGCATCGGTTCTTTTCTGTTCCGAGTTGCTCTCTTTGAGCACCTTGCGCAGTTGTATCGCTGATGCATCAAGATCAATGTTCTTGAGCAGCATGTGAATAGCTTCCCCGCCCATTTTTGCAACAAACTTGTCCGGATCTGAATCCTCAAGATCCTGATTATCCTCATACTCTGTGATAATCTGGAAATACTGCTCTTCAGTCAAACGGTCAAGCTTCTTGATCCCCTGTTTTTCGCCAGGCTCACCAGGGTTGATAACCACATAGACTTCATAATAGATAATACGCTCAAGTTCCTTGGTTGAAAGGTCAAGCAATGCGCCTATCTTGCTCGGAACTGAACGGAAAAACCAGGTGTGCACCACAGGAACAGCGAGGGCGATATGGCCCATGCGCTCCCGGCGGACATTCTTGGTTGTAACCTCTACACCGCAACGGTCGCAAATAATCCCTTTATAGCGAACGCGCTTGTATTTACCGCAGTAACACTCCCAGTCCTTTGTGGGACCAAAGATTTTTTCGCACATCAGACCGTCACGTTCAGGTTTGAACGTGCGGTAGTTTATCGTCTCCGGCTTCAGTACCTCTCCCCTGGAATGGGCAAGAATGCTTTCAGGTGATGCAATACTAAACTTTATTCTTGAAAATTCACCTTTTAAGGGCGATGCTCCCTGTGAAAATATCATAGTCAATATTCCTTGTTAAACGACTCTTTTGAACGTCCGTTAATGATGTACACGCGAATTAACACATTACTAAGGAACCTTGTCGTCAATACGTATCTCAAGACCCAAGCCCTGCAGTTCCCTGACAAGAACATTAAAGGATTCAGGTATTCCTGGCTCCGGCAGGTTCTGGCCTTTAACGATAGCCTCGTAGGTTTTGTTACGGCCTATCACATCATCCGATTTGACCGTCAGCATCTCTCTGAGGATATTGGCCGCACCGTATGCTTCGAGAGCCCAGACCTCCATTTCACCAAATCTCTGGCCGCCAAACTGTGCTTTACCACCAAGCGGCTGCTGGGTGATGAGCGAGTATGGACCAGTGGAACGAGCATGGATCTTGTCATCGACCAGGTGACTCAGCTTGAGCATGTAAATATAGCCTATGGTCACCTCGTCATCAAACCGCTCGCCGGTACGTCCATCAAAAAGACTAACCTTTCCATGAGCCGGAAGACCTGCCCGTTCAAGTTCATGCTGCACTTCCTGATAGGTGGCACCATTGAAAATCGGTGTTTTGAATTTGACACCAAGCTTTTTGGCCGCCCAACCGAGTGATGTTTCATAGAGCTGACCGATATTCATGCGGCTCGGAACACCAAGCGGGTTAAGGACAATATCAACCGGAGTACCATCCGCCATGAACGGCATATCTTCAATAGGCAGAATTTTACCGACGACACCCTTGTTACCATGTCGGCCGGCCATTTTGTCGCCTACCTGAATTTTTCTTTTCTGAGCAATGTAACACTTGGCAAGCTCCTCAATTCCAGGAGGAAGTTCGTCGCCAACATTGATTTTATATTTCTCGTTTTCCCGCTCATCAGCCAGATCCTTAAGCATGAAACGGAACTCTTTGACAAGGCGTACCACATTGTCATTGACTTTTTTGGAATCCGTTACCCCTTTTGAAAAATCAATTGACTCCAGAAAGGGCATTGAACTGAACTTTGCAAGGATGCTTTCATCAAACAGGGCTCCCTCAGCAACAAGCTGTTTGCCTTTATCACTGTAGACTCCCGCTGAACTTTTGCCGCCAAGAAGCTGCTTTACCCATTTGGCAAAACGCTTTCGAAGATCATACTCCCTGGCATCGTATTTCCTGTCGACAACCTCAAGCTTTTCCTTGACATCCATGCCAACCTTTTTCTTGCGACTGAAGAGCTTTGTCTTAATAACAATGCCCTTCATTCCTGCCGGTACATGCATTGATGCATCCTTGACATCACTTGATTTGTCACCAAAAATCGCCCTGAGCAGTTTTTCTTCAGGTGTCGGATCGCTCTCGCCTTTTGGTGTTATTTTTCCAACAAGAATATCACGCTCCTTGACTTCGGCACCAATGCGAACAATACCGTTCTCATCAAGGTTTTTGAGCGCCTCATCACTGACATTGTAGATATCACGGGTAAACTGCTCCTCTCCCCGTTTCGTATCGCGGACATTAGCCTCAAATTCGTGAATATGGATGGACGTAAAAACATCGTCATAGACAAGCCGTTCACTGAGAATGATGGCATCTTCGAAGTTATAGCCACGCCATGGCATGAAGGCGACCAGTACATTTTTTCCAAGAGCCAGCTCTCCATTATCGGTCGATGAGCTGTCGGCAAGTACCGATCCCTTTTCAACACGCTGGCCAATCTGTACCAGAGGTTTCTGTGAAATACAGGTATCCTGGTTGGAGCGCTTGAACTTGATCAACTTATAGGTTTTCAGTCCTTCATCAGGATCAAGCATGGAGAGCCGCACATCATTATCGGTATTAAGATCGTACCGTACCTGAATATATTCAGCCGTGACATCTTCGAGCACTCCAGCCCCTTCTGCAACAATAACAGAACGGGAATCCCTGGCAACCTTGGCTTCCATGCCAGTACCAACCACTGGTGCTTCGGAGGTCAGCAGCGGAACCGCCTGACGCTGCATGTTGGCACCCATAAGCGCGCGGTTACCGTCATCATGCTCAAGGAAGGGAATCAATGCCGCAGCAGCACTGACAATCTGTACGGGAGAAACGTCCATAAAATTGACGTCCTCAGCCGCAACGACCGGATAGTCACCCTTTGTTCTTGCCTGAACCGTCTCGACAGCAATTCTTTTGTTCTCATCAAGGGGAACACTGACCGGTACCGTAATCTTGTTTTCCTCATCTTCAGCCGAAAGCATCAGAACGGTATCGGTAACCTGACCTTTATCGACCACACGATATGGTGTCTGGATAAACCCTTTGTCGTTAATTTCCGCATAGACCGACAGTGATGAGATCAGACCGATATTGGGTCCTTCCGGAGTTTCAATCGGGCAAAGCCTGCCATAGTGTGTGTAATGGACATCGCGTACCTCAAAACCTGCCCGTTCCCTGGTAAGACCGCCTGGTCCAAGGGCAGAAACCCTTCTCTTGTTCGTCATTTCAGCCAGAGGGTTGGTCTGGTCCATGAACTGGGAAAGCTGACTTGTCGCAAAGAAACTTGATACCACGCTCGATACCGTACGCGCATTGATCAGGTCAGCAGGAGCTATTTTATCGGAATCCCTGGAGTTGAGCTTCTCACGTACATTCTTTCCCATCCTTGCCAGACCAATAACAAACTGGGCTGCAAGTTGCTCACCGACCGAACGCACCCGACGGTTCGCCAGATGATCGACATCATCGACATCGGCAAGTCCGTTAACCAGCTTGATGAGGTAATAGATAACCGAAATAATATCATAGTGCGTAAGCACCAGAATATCCTCACCTGTTGGCTCGTCGGAGAACGACTGTATGGTCTGGAGAATTTTCTCGTAAATAGTATCAGAAAGCTGTTTCAGCTCGGGCTTTTCAGCAAGATAGGTGGTCAGGTCATCGAACTCCCGGGAAAGTTTTTTTCGAATCCTGTAACGGCCAACCTCTCCGAGATCATACTTTTTCTGGTTGAAAAAGGTTCTTTCAAGAAAACTTCTTGCTGCATCAATATCTGGTGCTTCATTGGCCCGCAACTCCTCATAAACAATCTCCAGCGCCTCTTCCTCGGTGGCTGAACTGTCGTTGAGAATCGTGTTGATGATGATGGACTTATCGACGCCCTTGTCACCACCGGCAAAAGTCTTCATCACCTTGACGCTTTTGTAGCCGGCAGCAAGAATCTGCTCAAAAATATCCTCGGTGATAGCCGTCCTCGCACTCACCACCTCACCGGTCTGCATGTCAACAATATCGGAAGCCAGATACTGTCCGACCAGTTGCTCTTTTTTGCCCGATTTCAATGAAACCTCTTCAACAAGGTCAAAGAGACCAAGAATATCTTCATCTCTGGCAAAACCTATGGCGCGCAGAAGTGCACTGACCAGAAAATTCTTTTTCTGGTCGATATAGACAAAAATCTGGTTG
The DNA here is from genome assembly GCA_903851535.1 of uncultured Chlorobiaceae bacterium. Lineage (GTDB taxonomy): Bacteria > Bacteroidota > Chlorobiia > Chlorobiales > Chlorobiaceae > Chlorobium. Next base: position 18,950 of record CAINOO010000159.1, read on the forward strand.
TTGATATCGGTCTGAAACTCAATCCAGGAGCCTCTGGTAGGAACAATTTTGGCCGAATACATCTTCTTGCCGTTCGGATGAACAGCTTCACTGAAAACAACACCTGGCGAGCGGTGAAGCTGGGCTACCACAACACGTTCAGCTCCATTGACAATAAAGGTACCTCGATTGGTCATGTAAGGAATCCTGCCAAGGTAAACCTCCTGCTGTATGGTCTCCTTCCAGTCAGTCTCATCCGCCTCATCCTTGTAGGAGAGCTTGAGCTTGACTTTCAGAGAAACATCGTATGTCAAACCCCTCTCTATACAATCCTCAATAGTATACTTTGGTTTATCAAAGCTGTATGAAATATACTCAAGCAGATAGAGACCCCGCGTATCGGTAATGGGAAATGCTCCGCGCAGAACCCTCTCAAGCCCCTGATCCTTTCTTTTGGCAAGAGGTACGCTATCCTGTATAAAATTATGAAATGAATCTAACTGGACTTTTAACAGGTCGGGGGGCTCTATAATACTCTGGATTTTTGAAAAGTCAATACAGGGTGTTATTGTTGCATCAGCCACTTTCACATGCACCTCGCTTTTATCAATTGCATGAATTACTTACAGATCAAGTCAGATCAATCAGATCTGAAAAACGGATTACC
>CAINOO010000160.1 GCA_903851535.1 uncultured Chlorobiaceae bacterium
AACAGAAAAGGCCGAGCTGGGGCTCGGCGCTCCCGGGTGGCGGCCGGTCGATGGGTTGTAAAAAGGTGAACTACGCAAGAGCACTCAAGATAAATCCTCTTTTTTTTCTTTCCGCCCTCCCCCCATTATTGGCCCCATAATGTTGATAAGGGAGCTGCCCACAGGCCATCACCCAGTGGCATGGTCTCTGTGCCATCATAAAGCAACACCCCCATTTTGAAGAGGTTGCCGGCAACACTTGCAAGTTTTTTTAAACCTCGCAAATCGCCATCATGCACAGTGGCAGAGGATTTTACCTCAACGCCAATCAGTTGGCCGGAAGCGTTTTCGATCACGATATCCACTTCAAGCATGTCAAGGTCGCGGTAGTAGAGCAGTTGATAGTCATCATTCGCCGCAGTACTGTGCTTGAGCAGTTCACTATAGACGAAGGTTTCAAGAATTTTGCCAAACCGGCTTCGATCTTGCTGCACTTCGGCTGCACCACAATCAAGCAACGTGGCCAGTAAACCGGCATCAATAAACTGCAACTTGGGGGTTTTGACAACACGCTTGAGTCGATTCCTGGCCCAGACCTCAATGCGCTTGAGCAAATACATCTGTTCAAGTACCCCGGTATAGCGTGAAGCCGTCTTGCTGTCCAAACCGACCTGACCACCCAGTTTGGTGTAGTTACACATCTGACCTGATATTTCAGCAAGGACGCGCAAAAACCTGGGCAATTGATCGAGCTTTTCGATGCTGGCCACATCGCGAACATCGCGTTCAATGATGGCATTCATGTACTGGCGCGCCCACATCCTGCGTCTGCGTGGGTCAGTGCGTGAAATCGCTTCAGGATAGCCGCCCCTGATAACAGTTTCGACCAACACCTCACCTGTCACTGGCACGCTGACTTTGAGCAGCCTTCCGCCAAAAGCCTCATCGATCCAGTTCGCACGACTCCCATACAACTCACTTTGCGACAACGGCAGCAAGGTGAGCCTTTCCATACGACCAGCCAGAGAATCCGCTACCGCAGGCAGTACCATCAAGTTTGCCGATCCCGTCAGCAAGAAGCGTCCGGGGCGTCGATCCTCATCAACACTCTTCTTGATAGCCAGCAGTAGTTGAGGCGCACGCTGGATTTCATCAATGACCGCACAGTCAAGGCTGCGAATCATCCCGACAGGATCATTCCTGGCCGATAGTAACGTCAACTCGTCATCAAGTGTGAGATAGCGCATCCCCTGGATGGCTATCTGCCGCACCAGGGTTGTTTTGCCTGCCTGGCGCGGTCCTGCAACCAAAACGACAGGCGTATCGGCCAACGCTTCAGCAATGCGCGTTTCAATCAGGCGAGGGTAGAGAGTACCTTTATTCATAAGCACTTGTGTGCGTAAAATATGGAATGAATGAACATAAATTATGGAATCAGTGTCCGTAAAATACGGAATTGGAGAACATAAATTATGGAATCATTTTCCGTAAATTACGGAATATAAGTCAGAATATTGAGGAAGAAGGTAAACTGTTCTGCCAAGCACTCCTCAATTTGGCGGAGTAATAACCGACAACAGAAAATGCCGAGCTGGAGCTCGGCGCTCCCGGGTTATGGTCGGTTTGTGGTTTGGGAAAATCTACAGGCGAAGTTCAGTAAATCCGACAAATTGTTTGCAACGGAATGTTTTTACTGAAATATGAAAAAACCGCAAATTGTCGATACCGGGTTCTCATAACCCTTTTTTCAGAAAATCAGCAGGAGCAAGAATCGCGATACCTCTCCATGAGAGCAGCTCAAGTAAATGGTTGTCACCGGAAACAATGGCCTCTGCATGAGCAGAAAAAGCGGCCTCAAGAATCCGGTTATCATCAGGATCTGCTGTGATATCATGAACTGTAATGAGTGGGGTAATCAAGGTAAATGTCTCTAAGAATAGCCCTATAATCCGGTAAACCTGTTCAGGGAGAAGGCCAAACTTTGGTCGTTGCAGAACATCTTCAACCTCCTGCATCATCTCAGGAGAGATGAAGTTGATTACCTTGCCAGCAGAACAGAGTCGCAAGATCTCCCTTGGATTTCCACCGAAGAGAATGCCGGAAACAAGAACATTGGTATCGCACACAATTTTCATGAAAGCTTGGCTTTTGTTGTACGGAGAGCTGTGATCTCCGTTGCAATATCATGCTCCGTCAACTGCTGCTTTCGGGCAACCGTATCGCCAAGCTGAAACAGATCATTCCACTGACTTTGTCGCTGGATATAAAGTCTCGCAGCCTCCCTTATCAACTCTGAACGGCTTCGATACTCCTTTTTGGCTGTTTTGTCAATTTCATTCAGTAATGAGTTCTGAAAAGAGACATTCACGGTAATGGTGCTCATAATGACTTTTTTATACGTTATCAATGAGGAAACATACAAAGATTGTACATGTATTCAAAGCCCTTCAACAGAGCCAAAGAGTTGCCCGAAGTCAACCACTGCGTTTAGTCAGCCTTTAGCGTGCTCCGTTTTTTCGCTTTCCAGGGTTTGAAGATGGAGATGAAGACCGTAACCATCAATATCACGACCTGAAGGGTGCCGAAAACGAGGTTCATCTGCTGGTTGTAGAGGTAGGCGGAGTTGCCGAGCGATGCCATGCCGAGTTTTCCGGAAATGTCCATCATCGTGCTCTCCCAGGGGCCAAGAAAAAAGGTGCCAAACGCAATGGCGGAGAGCGTTACGATCCATTTGACGGTCAGCCAGGTGTGTTTGAAGAAGCCCCAGTTGCTGAACAGTGAGTAGGCGAGCCCGGTAAGCAGGCAACCGATGGCACCGGGAACGACAACAATCGACATGTCAACATGATGAAGGCTCTGGTTTATGCCGTACAGCACCGCTCCATCACTCACCCCGCTTTTCAGGAAAAAGAGCGATATCAACGATACGGCACCCCCGATCCAGCAGGAAACCGCAAGAAGATGCAGCCCTTTCAGCCATTGTAACCCTTTCGCTTTCAGTTTTGGCATGTCTCTCTGTCCATTCTGTTATCGAGCCTTTGGAGCAAGATAGACAAAATGGATGAGCCTTGCACATTGGTATTGCTCTGTTTGGTTTCCAGCGTGGGCCAGTCGAGAGGCATTGAGATTCATCACACAGGGTGGCGCTTCAGTGGCTTGCACCAGCAACCAGTTCGGCAGCGTGGCTGAGCGATGCGGGCGAGATGCTTTTGCCGCTGATGAGCTGGGCGATGGCTCGCAGGCGGCTTTCGTGGTCAAGGAGGGTCACCTCGGTGACGGTTCGCTCATCCTGAACGGATTTTTGTACCTGGAGGTGCAGGTCGGCCATGGCGGCAATTTGCGGGAGGTGGGTGATGGCGATAATCTGGTGCAGGCGTGAGAGGCTTTTGAGGCTTTTTCCGACCGCCTCGGCTACCCGGCCGCTAATGCCGGTATCAATTTCGTCAAAAATGAGGATCGGCAGTTTTGCCGACTCGGCCAGTGCGCTTTTCATGGCGAGCATTACCCTTGAAATTTCTCCGCCTGATGCCACTTTGACGAGAGGTTTGGGTTTTTCACCGGGGTTGGCGGAAATGAGGAATTCAATGCGGTCGCAGCCGTTCGGGAGTGCGGCGTACCTTTTCCCTTCTATCGAGATCTCTCCGTCATCCTGCTCTTCAAGCTTCATGCTGACGATGAAGGTGGCGTTTGGTATGCCAAGATGGGCAAGATGGCCCTGAATGACGCCCTCAAGGCGACGAGCGGCCATCTGGCGCTTGCCGGAGAGTTGCGCTGCATGGAGCGAGAGTTCCGTTTTCACGGTGGTGATGTTTTGCTCAATGCGCTCAACCTCCTCTTCAAGATTCTCTTCAAGGGCAATTCTTGTGTTGAGTTCGTTGCGCAAGGCGATCAGTTCTGTGAGCGAGCGGCCATATTTTTTTGCTATGCGCTGGAGCAGAAGCTGGCGTTCACGCAGTGCGTCGAGCCGGACGGGATTGAAGTCGATGTCAGACGAATAGCTTCGGCTGAATCGGGCAAGTTCATCAACAATGCTTTTTGCGGTTCGTGTCTCCTCAAGGTGCGTGGCAAAGCGTTTGTCTATGCTGGCAAGCTTTTCGAGTGTATGGAGCGCCGTGCTGATGGATGAGTATACCGAGTGCTCGCTGTTATAGAGCAGCTCATTGAGCGCTGTGCTGAGGGTGAAAAGGGTTTCGGCGTTTTCGAGCAGCGTTATCTCGGTTTCGTTCAGCTCCTCTTCACCGCTTGTAAGGTCAAGGGCGTTGAGTTCGTTGAGCTGAAAATCGAGCATCTCCTTTTTGTCGCGGATTTCGGCGGCCTCTTTTTTCAATTGGAGCAACTGTTGCTGAAGATGCTGAAGACCTGAACGGGAGGCCCTGTAGGCGCTCACCTCCTGGTTGGTTCCGCCGTATTCGTCAAGCAGGGTTTCGTGTGTGTCGGCACGAAGCAGTAACTGGTGTTCGTGCTGGCCGTGCAGGTCAATGAGCAGCTCACCAACCTGTTTGAGGAGGGCGACGGTGCAGGGAGTGTCGTTGATGAAGCAGCGCGATTGACCGCCAGAGGAGAGTTCCCTGCGTAAAATGAGTTCAGGGGCCAGCTCAATATCTGCTGCCGCGAGCAGAGTGTCGATCTTTTCAGGATCAACATCTTTCAGCACAGCCTCAATGACAGCCTTGTTTGTGCCTGAGCGCACCAGATCGCTGCTTGCCCGTTCTCCAAGCACAAGACTCAGCGCTCCGACAAGAATGGATTTGCCGGCACCGGTCTCTCCGGTGATGATGGTCAATTGAGGGCTGAACTCAACGGCAAGCTCCTGAATCAGGGCAAAATTCTTGATGTAGAGGCTGAAAAGCATGGCCGTTTATCGCACACTTTAGCTTTGGGTTGAAGAGGCAGACTTCTCCTTTTTTGGCGTTTCATCTCCTGCCGATTTAAACTCTTCCTCAATTTCGTTTTGGGATTTTTTGAACTCCTTGATTCCTTTTCCAAGACCTCTTGCAAGTTCCGGTAGTTTTTTCGCGCCGAACAACAGCAGAATGATCAGCAGAATAAGGATAAGTTCCTGTCCACCTAATCCAAACATCGGGGGTTCCTCCACGGAATTTTCATTCATGATAACAGCACCTTTTGCCAATTATATAAGCAATATGCTTTCCTAAACCAACTCTTTTCAAAGGAACCGGGCTCTGTGTTGCTCAATACCGGGCAAGGATGGTTTCGCCTGCGCGGGTTCTCTGGCCTGGCTCAGCCAGTATGGTTGCAGACGGGGGCAGGAGGAGGTCAACCCTTGAGCCAAATTTGATCATGCCGAACCGTTTGCCGATGGTGACGTTTTCACCCTTTTGCAGTTGACAGACAATTCTTCTCGCCAGAAAACCCGATACCTGGCTGAAGCGCACCTCTATTTCACCGGTGTTGATGGCGATCTCCATTCGTTCATTGCTCTCCATGCTCCTGGGGTCAAAGGCCATGAGAAACTGGCCGGGGCGGTAGTGAAGGTGGGTCACTTTGCCGCTGAGCGGTATGCGGTTGACGTGAACGTTGAAGGGCGACATAAAGATACTGACCAGCGTTGAGGCTTTTCCGGAACTGTTTGCGGCCTGTTTTTCGACAAGCACTATCTTGCCGTCGGCCGGTGCCAGAATAATTCTCTTTTCATCGGGGGCCATTCGTTTTGGGTCGCGGAAAAAATAGAGGGTGAAGAGAAGCAGGGCGGCGGCCAGGAGGAGCAGCGCTATTTCAGCTTCTAAAGGAAAAATCATTGCAGCAGCAGTGATGCCCATGCAGAGAAGAAGCACTTTTATCATGGTGCTGTAGCCGTAGGAAGTAAACATCTTTTTTCGTCTCTTGCCGGTTATTTTATGATAAACTCCCTTATGATAATTATTTATCTTAAACTTGAAATAACGTTTGCAGTTTTATTGCGCTTTATTTTGCAATTCCCCCGCAGGCAAGCTTGTTTTGGAGTTTTTTTTGTCGGAACGGAGCTTGAGAGGTGGAAGAATAAAAAATTATAACCGGATTACCTGCGTTGAAGCAGGATTAAGGGATTTGAAACGGGTGAATGCTTTAGAAAAAAAGTTTCTCGGCCATCTGAGAACAAGGCGGCTGGTTGAGGAGGGGGAGAGGGTTCTCGTTGCTCTTTCGGGAGGGCCGGATTCGATGGCCATGCTCTCGCTTTTTTGTGCTGTAAAGCCTCTTTTGCATATCGGACTTGCTGTGGCTCACTGCAATTTTCAGCTTCGCGGGGCCGAGAGTGACCGGGATGAATCGTTTGTGCGCGATCACTGCCGGTTGCTTGGTCTGGAGTGTTGTGTTGAGCGGTTTGATACGTTGCGTTTTGCCGGTGAGTGGAAAAAATCGGTCGAGGAGACGGCACGGATATTGCGTTATACGTTTTTTGAGCAGGTGATGGAGCAAAAGGGATTGACAAAAATTGCAACCGGCCATCATGTCAACGATAATGCCGAGACCATTCTTTTTAACCTTTTCAGGGGGGTCTCTATACCCGGACTGAGGGGAATCAGGGCGCGTAACGGCAAAATCATTCGTCCCATGCTTTTGTTTCATAAAGCCGATATTGTTGCCTATCTGGATGAAAAGGGGATTGCGAGCCGGAGTGACTTGAGCAATTTTGCCAGTGACTATGATCGCAATTTTATCAGAAACCGGGTTATTCCGCTGATTGAGGAGCGCTTTGCCCATAAATTGATGCCCTCGCTCCAGAGAGTGTCGGAGCAGGCAGGGGAGCTCGAAGAGTTTCTTGAACTCTATTTTGAAAATCTCTGTGAACGGGAGCCGGGGCTCTCTCTTGTTGACGGGAAGCTTGATGTCGAGGCGCTGAAGCCGCTTTCGGTTTTTGAGCAGAAGGAGATTTTCAAGAGGGCTTTACGTGACAGGGATGCGCCGGTAGACGCTCAAACGCTTCAGAAACTGGTCGATCTTCTTGGTAGTCAACCCGGCAAAATGGTTATGGCCGGGGGGCAGTTGCGGGTGCTTTGGAAGGAGGGGAAGCTCTCTTTTCTGCGTGACTGAGAGGCGCGTTAACCCTGGCTTGCAGAGGCACGCTCCCTGCCAGAAACTGAGCCGCCTCAACGGATGTCAGCGTTACTTTTTTTGTTTTGCCGACTGAAAAAAATCGAGGGGAAGGTTGGCGTGAATGATCACCGATTCAAGATTTTGCTGGATCTCGATTTTTTTGAGCAGTTGTCGTGCCGGTTCGCTTGTTCTGGTGCCGGAGAGTTCTGAAAGCCTGATAGCACCCCAGAGAAAGGTAGAGGCAAAATATGCGGCCTTGGGACTGCTATAGACCCACTCACTTTGGGCCTCAATGCCGTCGTTGAATTGGACGGAGAGGGCAAGGTGCTCGATGCGGTTGAGGTTTCCGAGGGTTTTCATATCCTGGTTTGTCGAGGTGAGGCTTTGCAGTGCTCCGGTGGTCCAGGCGGCGGAGGGGAGGGCAAACCAGAGGTGCGATTTGTAAACGGCTTTGTTGACAAGTGCAACGGTGAGCGAATCTCTTTGATAAAAACTGCCGACCGGGACGAGGAATCCTTCGAGCATTTTTCTGTTGTTTGTCACGGCAATCTGCCTTGCTCCGAGCGGGCAAATCCAGAGTGTGCTGTCGAGTGCATAACAGGGGTAGCCGCCGATTTGCTCAACCGTGGTACTGTGGGTTCTGAGAAATGATTCCGGAAGCTTTTTTGAGAAGGGGCCCCAGGCGATACCAAGAAAGTTCTGCTCTTTGTATCCGTGGCGCTTGAAGGTGACCAGCAGGGTGTCGATGTCCTGGGAGGGGTTGATTTTTGCCGCCCTCATGAGGGAGTCGAGCCGCTCTTGCGGCTTGAAGAGTGGTGTATGCTTCAGCGAGTCAGGGATGATCTCTTTCCAGAACCGGCTCTCGCGGATATCTTTAAGGCCTGCGTAGATCAGTGCATCAGATTTGTCGGGAATGCGGTCAATAATCGCTCGCAGTTCCAGGTTGAGCGGCTTGGGCTGAAGGCGGGGTTTTTGCCAGTTGATCCAGAGGACGACCGAAAGAAAGCATAGCGTCCCAATAACGCTCATGGAGAGGAGGAGTCCGGCACCTTTTTTCAGGGAGCGTTTCCCTGGTGTTGGGGGTGTTGCTTCAGGCAGGGCGCTCTGCGGCATAGGGTCAACTGGTTATGATTTTCTTGTAATGGCCTCACGGGCCAGTGTGTCGCAGCGGTTGTTGTAGGGGTTGTCGCTGTGGCCCTTTACCTTGTGGAAGTTGATTGTGTGCAATGTAAGCAACTTCAGGATTTTTTGCCAGAGATCGATATTTTCGACACTTTTTTTTGCGGCAGTTTTCCAGTTATTGGCGGTCCAGCGTTTCAGCCACCCTTCGTTAATGGCGTTGACGAGGTAGCTCGAGTCGCTGTACAAATCGACGATGCAGGGCTCCTTGAGTGCCTGGAGAGCCTCGATTGCCGCGCTGAGCTCCATGCGGTTATTGGTCGTGGCGGGTGAGTAGCCCGATATTTCCCGAACTGAAGGGCCATACATCAAAAGCGCACCCCACCCGCCAGGGCCGGGATTGCCGCTGCATGCGCCGTCGGTGTAAATAATGATCTTTTTCATCGACAAAAAAACAAAAAAAAGCTCAACCGGTGTATGGTTGAGCCTTTGCAGAATAGTAAAAAATCTTTTGTTCCCCCGCTGGTACCGATGCCCTACTTCAGCAGTTTTGCGAGTGCGGCGGTTCCGGTTTTGGCAATAATTTTCATCGCTTTTGCTGAAAGCTTGACCTTTGCAAAGCGCTTTTCCTCTTCTATCCAGATTCTTTTGGTGTGGAGGTTTGGCTCAAAACGGGTGCGAACGTGGTTGTTCGCATGGGATACCGTATTGCCGTATATGGGTCTTTTGCCGGTCAGTAAACAAACTTTTGACATGGTGCAATCAATTGGTGTTAAAAAAACGAACTGCAATATAGCAATAGTTTTATAAACCGGAAAAGTATTGTTTCAGGGTCGAATGCCGACAGCACAGACCATCATGGAGAGGACATAGAGCAGGGTACCAAAAGCATTGTACCAGACCGCTTTTTCCCTCGGATTTGCTATCAGAATCTTCTGCATCGGCAGTTGGGCGATGAGCAGTATCAGGGCAATGACCGTAGTCGTTACGGAGCCTTTGACCATCAGGATGGCGATGGCCGAAAGTTGTGCAACGTCCATGATGATAGACGCAAGAATGGCGGCTCTCTTTTCTCCAAGCTGTACCGGGATTGAGGCAACCTTGCGGATGGTGTCGCCAACAACGGATTTGAAGTCGTTCAGCGTCATAATGCCGTGCGCTCCCAGTGAAAAGATAATGGCAAGCGCGATGGTCTCGCCCGAAGGAACTCCCTGGGTAATGGCAAAGCTGCCGGTCAGCCATGCGACACCTTCGTAGGCAAGCCCGACAATAAGATTGCCGAACCAGCCGTTTCTTTTTGCCCTGATCGGGGGGCCGGAATAGGCGTGCGACATGAGCACTCCGACAAATGCTATGATGACCACATAAGGGTGAATGGAGAGCGCGACAAGAAATCCGGTAACAATAAGGGCGAAGGTGATGAGCCAACTGGCCGATTTTGATATTTTACCTGCCGGAATGGGACGTTCGGGCTCATTGATGGCATCAACCTCGCGGTCAAAGTAGTCGTTCATGGTCTGCGACATGGCGCACATGAGCGGCCCGGCAAGAAGAACGCCCCGAAGGAGAATCGACCAGTTGTCGGTAACATTGACGCCGGTTGATACCACACCGCAAGCAAAGGCCCACATCGGCGGGAACCAGGTCACCGGTTTCATGAGCGGCAGGATGGCCGATGGTTCAATCCTGAAGCCGGGCTTGTTGACATTTTCAAGCGCCAGTTCAATGATTTTTTGTCTCGAATGGCTCACTCCTGACTGGAGAAGCTTTTCGGCTATGCCTTGCTGCTTTTCAGGGTTTGGAGTGTCGCGTCCGTTCATGGGCATAATGGTTCTCGCTACGGCTTAAAACAAGGCAGACAGTATACAAGTTTTTTGGCAAAAATGGTAAGGATTTAGTTTGTGGCAGGCTGGTACTTCCGGGAGAGTTCAGCGTTGATTTTCAGTATCTCATTAAATTTTTTCTCTGATTGGCCGCTTTCGAGCGCCTCTCTTGCCATGATGAAGCCATCGTTGATGGTGACCGCTTTTCCGGAGACATGGCAGGCCATGGCGGTGGTGAAAAGCGCCGCATTGCGGTGTGCTGCCGGAGCGCTTCCATCAAGGATACGTCGGATAATAAGCGCGTTATCATCCCTCTCCCCCCCCTGAATTTCTGCGAGGGCATGCCTTTCGAGGCCGAACTCTTCGGGATAAACCGTGTATCTTCTGAAACTCCCATTCTGAATATCAATAATATGCGTCGGTCCGTTGAGGCTCGGCTCATCAAGTGCGATGCCCTCTTCTGTCATGGCATGAACAATCATGGCGTGGCGTGCTCCCGTCTGCATCAATACTTCGCTGTAGAGTTCCATCAGCTCCCGGGTGAAAACACCGACCAACTGCCGTTTTGCCCGTGCGGGATTGATCAGGGGACCGAGAATATTGAAGATTGTCCTGATGCCAAGCTCGCGGCGGACAGGGGCCACTTTCTTCATTGACGGGTGGTAGAGGGGGGCAAAGAGAAAGGCAAATCCGGTTTGCTCAAACAGCTCTTTTGTCGCTTCCGCCGGGAGATCAATGGTGAAGCCGAGTGCTTCAAGTACATCGGCACTGCCGCAACTGCTTGTTACCGAACGGTTTCCATGCTTGGCAATGCTCACACCGGCACTGTTGGCAATGATTGACGCGGTCGTTGAAATATTGAAAGTGCCAGCATGGTCTCCACCGGTACCGCAGGTATCCACAGCATCTTCGTCAAGCTCGATGGTGCTTGCTTTGGCCATCAGGCTGTAGTATGCGCCGGCAGCTTCAGCCGGGGTAACACCTTTTTTCTGCTGAAGGGCGAGCATTGCAGCAATAACACTATCTGAAAAAAGGCCATCCATAATGCTGTTCATGCAAAAGGTCATCTCTTCCTGTGAAAAATTCTCTCCCGCAAGCAGCTTTTGCAGTAACTTTTTTTGTGGCATGACAATGAGTGGTTGGCCAATGATTGTGAATGATGTAAGGGTAAATGCTGTAGCTATAGTAACGGCTTTTATAAAATATCAGGAAAGAGTGAAAGCCCGATTCTGTCATGGCACAAAGAATATAACCCAACATCGCACTGTATACCAATCATGATCACGAAAGAAGATGATGCTTCCAGCTTATGTTACCTAAAAAAGCAAAATTCGCAAGAAGCTCTTTTTCCGGCACTTTAGCTTGGCCTATTCTCTTCCCTTTCCGCTGCTTCGGCAAAAAGGCGTGATGTCTTTTTTTTTACTTACCTTGACTCACAAGCATAGAAGCCCGATTCCCCGGTGCGATACGATTCAGAACTGAACATTCCACGGGAGCATGATGAACGTGAACATGATTCGATTTATTTGGGGTCGTTTGAAGGAGCACCCGCTCTCCCGGATTGGGCCCGGACTTATTACCGGTGTTGCCGATGATGATCCGAGCGGCATCGCGACCTACTCCCAGGCTGGAGCTCAATTTGGCTTAAACATGCTCTGGACAATGCCGCTGGCTTTTCCTTTGATGGCTGCTGTCCAATCCATGTGCGCCCGTATTGGCAGAGTTACCGGAAAAGGACTTGCGGCCAACATCAAAGCCACCTTTCCTCCCTTTGTGCTTCAGGGAGTTGTGCTGCTTTTGCTGGTTGCCAATACGCTCAATATTGCCGCTGATGTTGCGGCAATGGGAGAGGTTGCGGAGCTTGTTACCGGCTTCAATCGTCATATCATGACAGCGCTCTTCGTCTTCGGAACCCTGATACTCCAGGTGCTTGTCCCCTATCATCGCTATGTCAATTTTTTGAAGTGGCTCACTATTTCACTGCTGGCCTATGCCGCAGTCCTCTTTACTGTCCATGTGCCCTGGCCAGAAGTGATACAGCGTACGGTCTGGCCCCGGTTCACCCTCGATTCTGAGGCTGCGGCAGTTATTGTCGGGGTTTTTGGCACCACCATCAGTCCCTACCTGTTTTTCTGGCAGGCCTCCGAAGAGGTGGAGGATATGCGCTCAAAACAGGGTGCTGTTGCGCTTGTATCCAATGGAAGTTTAGCTGGTGAAGAGCTTCGCCGGATCCGGTGGGATACCTGGAGCGGTATGCTCTATTCTGATATGACAGCCTATTTCATTATTTTGGCCACTGCTGTTACGCTTCATGTGTCAGGAGTTACGGATATCAATACTGCTGCCCAGGCAGCAAGTGCACTCAGGCCTCTCGCTGGCGACTTTGCTTTTCTACTCTTTGCTGTGGGGATTCTCGGTGTCGGGCTGATTGGTGTGCCGGTGCTCGCCGGTTCCGGTGCCTATGCTCTTTCAGAGGCTATGGGCTGGAATTCTGGTCTCGAAAACAAGGCGCACGATGCTCGCGGCTTTTACAGCATCATTATTGTCAGCGTTTTGCTCGGGCTTGTTATTCAGTATACACCAATCAGTCCGATGAAGGCGTTATTCTGGAGTGCCGTTATCAATGGTGTTATTGCTGTTCCGTTGATGGTTGTGATTATTTTGCTGGTATCAAAAAAATCGGTCATGGGCCATTTTACCGCAAGTTGGCCGATCATTATACTTGGCTGGGTAGCGGTTGCGGTGATGGGTGCGGCAGCCATAGTGATGCTCATCCCTGGTTAGGGTTCAGAATTATTCAAAAGCATATTACGATTCAATGCCGTGATGGTTAAAATATCCATAGCCTTGATTCTGGCACTGTTGTGCTCAGTACCAGCTCTCGCAGAGCATCCAATGATGACCGATGATACCGGGACACAAGGAAAAGGTAAATATTTACTGGAGCTGAACACCGAATTTTCAACTGAAAACATTACCGCCAATGGAGGAATGGCTGCTGCCCTTACATGGGGAATAGCCGATACTATCGACTTGATCGTTGCTCCTCCCTTTCAGTGGGCACCCGCGAAAGGAATAGGCGACATAGCGGTTCAAGTCAAATGGAGGATTTTCGATGCTGAGCGTAGCGGATGGAGTTTGGCCCTGAAACCGGGATTTTCGATACCGACAGGTGATGAGAGAAGAGGAGTCGGAAACGGCGCTGTTTCGGGCGGAGTGATGGTTATTGTCACCAAAGCGTCACAACACCGTGCAGTGCACGGCAATGTTGGTTATACCCGTAATGCCTACGGACTGAAATCGGATGCTGACGCTTCAAGACTGGATATCTGGCATGCATCGGTTGCGGCAGAAATGCATGTAACCGAAAAGCTTCGCTCTGTTGCTGATATCGGCATTGATACCAATCCAGACAAGAGTTCAAATACTCATCCCGTTTACCTTGTCGGGGGTCTTATTTATAGTGTGACGGAAGATTTCGATCTTGATGTTGGTGTTAAAGGCGGACTTGATCATGCCATAACCGGTACGATGTTTCTTGCAGGTCTGACCGTGAACATGTAGATCACCCGGATGCCAGGGTATTGGTGTCATGAGACGTCTGAGTCGGCAGAAATAATTTGCATATTCAGGGCATAATCACAATGGTACAAAGCAGCAATTGTTATGAATCATAGTACAGGTTTAATGGATGGCCGGCAGTTGACATTGCATCGTCAAGAGGCTTTGCGCATGGTTTTAAGCAAAATGATGAACCATGCTCTTGATGCCATGATTGTTACTGATCTTGCTGTTATCCGCTGGTTGACCGGTTTTAGCGGTTCAAGCGCAAGGCTGCTGCTTACCAGAGAAAAAAGCTGGTTGTTTACCGATTTTCGCTATAAGGAGCAAGCCGCCCTTGAGGTTGTTGTGGCTGAAACGGTTATTGCTTCTGACGGATTTGCTGCCGAGCTTGGTTCAGGGCATTATCCTCTCGGCGAAACGGTTGCCTTGCAGTCTGATAATGTTACCTGGCACGAAGCAACCCGGCTTATCGAACAGATGCTCGGCAAACAGCGTGTCGTACCGGTTGACTCCTTTTTCGATGAGTTCCGGATGCTGAAACATGAGATTGAACTTGCGAAGATGCGTCGCGCAGCAGAAATCAGTGAGCTTGTGCTTGAGGGGGTGTTCCCCCTGATCTCCTCCTCAGTGACGGAACTCGATATTGCCGCAGAGATTACCTACCAGCATAAAAAGCTTGGAGCAGAAAGGGACTCATTTGAACCTATTGTGGCGGGTGGAGCCCGTTCCGCCATGCCCCATGCAGCTCCTTCGAAGGCCCGGTTCAGGCAGGGAGAGCTGATTGTTCTTGATATCGGGTGTGTCTATGAAGGGTATGCCTCCGACCAGACCAGAACCGTTGCACTTGGCCGTGTTTCAGATGAGGCACGCAAGGTTTACCATATTGTGCAGGAAGCGCAGGCTCTCGGTCTTGCCGTGGCGCGGTGTGGTATGCTGGCCAGGGAGCTTGATGAAGAGGTTCGCCGCTTTATTGCCGGTCACGGTTACGGTGATGAGTTTGGCCACGGCCTTGGTCACGGTGTTGGCCTTCAGGTGCACGAAGAGCCACGGATCAGCCCGAAAGGGGAGCATACCCTGCAGGAGAATATGGTTTTTACCATCGAGCCAGGCATCTACCTTCCCGGGAAATTCGGTGTGCGTATTGAAGATACGGTCGTGATGGGCCCGCAGGGCGCAACTCCCTTGCAGCGCCTGGGTAAAGAGCTGATGGAGTTGTAACGGTTTTGTCAAATTTTGAGGAGAGAGCAGATGGACAACAGCTATTGCATGGTCATTACGACCGCTCCAGACCAGGAGATCGCTGAAAAGCTTGCAGAAGGTATTCTCAACAACCGGCTTGCTGCCTGCGTCCAGATGGCTGATATCAGGAGCTTTTTTCTCTGGGAAGGGGAGTTGCAGAAAGAGAGCGAAGTCGCCCTCTCGATCAAGACCACAGAGGCCCGATACAGCAAGCTCGAAGCCTATATCGAGGAGTACCACCCCTACGATGTGCCCGAAATTATCAAACTGCCGATTACAGGCGGACTGCCCGGCTATCTCAACTGGCTTGATATGACTACTGCATTGGCAAACTCTTCAGAACCGTGAAAGAGTGTCTTTGGCTCGCTTATCCCTGATCGCTTAATTTATGGTCAGTCTCAAATCCGATAACAACAAATGAATCTTTTTCTCTGTAACCGTGGCATCGGAATTTTTTTGATACTCTGAACTTGTATGTTTTCTTATCGCGGTTGGTTATGCTAATAATCCCATGATACTCCTTGTAGTTAAGTCCTTTATTTTCATGGATGTTATCCCAGGTTAG
The DNA here is from genome assembly GCA_903851535.1 of uncultured Chlorobiaceae bacterium. GTDB lineage: Bacteria > Bacteroidota > Chlorobiia > Chlorobiales > Chlorobiaceae > Chlorobium. The sequence goes on from CAINOO010000160.1 coordinate 15,325, forward strand.
TTCTTCGAATTTTTTGAATGTGTCAATGAAGAGAGCTTGTTCTTCAGATTGAACTTCTGAAAATCCCATCTTTTTTTCAACCTTTGAAAAATCAAGTTTGCCTCGTGAAAACCGTGCTTTCAGATATGATTCAAAAGAGATGTGATGGTTGGCCCAAAGATGTTCTGTAAGACTGCCTGAGCAAGTCAGGTTCAATAACGAGAGTGGTACTCCATTTCGCATGATACTCAACGGGTCAATCGAGGTCGATGATAACTGAAAGGAGACAATAATCCGATCGCGTTCGCAGGCTTCAGCCGGTGAACTTCCCCCAATATCAACTCCGTTGAAAAAATATTTGATGCCGCTCTCCTGTTTGGAGTCACTACTGTCCCAGAACGGCTCTTTCTCAAGATCAGCAATCGCTGATTTTAATCGACGAACTTCGTCATTTTTCCGTTGTGCTTTATCGATGAGAATCGAATGAAGAGTATTGGTGGGAGTTACCATTCTGTTCCACACATCGCTTTTCTTGAGCAGCAGCATCGAAAACCCTTGCATTTCCTTCAGGACGCCCAGAAACGGCAAGAGGCCGGTTCGAGAAAAAGAGTCCTGATCGGGGAATTGACCTGATAATGAAAGCTCGTTAAAAAGTATGTGCATCTTATAGTCCCAGAATTTGGTCGAGGTCGTCGTCAAACTGATCAAACAAGCCCTTGGGGTGCGTCATCACGCGGCCATGTTCATTGAGCATAATGACCGTGTTCTTCGATAGTAGATTTTCGTCAAGCTGAAAAAAATGGACGGCCACATCAGTGTGATCGATCTCTTTTTTTACAATAGCTTTCCGGATGCCATTGAATACATGGTCACTATGCGTTTCAAGTATAACCTGAATGCCTGCATTGGCTACAAAGCAAAGAAATTCGGTAAGATCAGACTGTGCTTTTGGATGCAAATGGATTTCCGGATTTTCAATGATCACAATATCGTCATGAGTTGCGCTTAGGCAGGAAACAAGTACCCCTATCGCAAAGCTGACTCCGGAACCAATATGGTAGGGTCTAACGGGCTTCCCGTTTCCGAGAGAGAACTCTACCAAAAGGCTATTGCTGAGGCCGAGGTCTTTGATTACGTTGTTTATTCCGAACAGTTTTTCCAGCCAGTAATTGACTTGATGCTCGAGCGTTACGCTGGATGCATCGGCAATCAGCGAGGGAGCAACTTCTTTTTTGCGGTTTTTGTACAGAAAATCGAAAATAAATTCAGCTTTGTTTCCAAGAAAATTTACTCGGTCAAAATTTCTTGGATATAAATCTTCTGGCCCGATCCGGTTCGCCGGCAGATAGTAGATGTGCCGGTTTTCAAAGCTCAGAAGGGTTTGTATGGTAGAGGATTCTTTCAGAAAGGTAACAGCGACATCAGTTCTTTCGTCGTCGGATGAGCTAAATTTTGCTTGAAAACGCTCTTCTCTACTTAGGGCAGTCACTTGAAACGAGCGTGCATTGATTCTGTGATTGCGGCACTCATCAAATGTGCCAAGTCGGAGCCACATTCCATTAAGCGGAGATGATGAGTTTTTAGCTGCGTTGTTGCAAAGTAAAAGAAATGCCTGAATTACTGAAGATTTGCCTGAAGAATTAGTTCCGGCCAAAATAGTCATAGGCTTCAGTTCTATTGTAACTTCACCGAAACATTTGAATCCCTTGATGTGTAGTGATTCAAGCATGTTGTATCTCCTCAATCATTGATTCTATAATTTCAAATCGCCTCTTGATACTGATGTGGCTATCGACGTTATAGGTTGTGCTGTGAATGAAATTTTCGTCAGCAAGAAGGCTTTTGAACTTTTTTGTTATCAGTTCCTGATGAGTTTGTGGTACATCAAGCAGCTCAATAATCATGTAGCTTACAGTCTCAAAGAGCGCCATACTGATGGGTCGGCGTGCACCCCCGCCTTGATTTGGTATACGGAAGCACCCCGGCCCTAAAACGGTCAGGCACTCATTCATGGTTTTATCGAACAGAGGCGGAAATTGCTCACAAAACGGGCTACCTGCCCGATCATTAAGGAATATCATGGCTTTCGCGAGAAAATCTTCAAGGTCACTGCGATATTCAACGAATGGAGATCCTTTTTCCTTTACATCTAAAAGTTTTTTTTTGCGCCAGAGGTAAAAACTGATGAGACGGAGCACAAGATATTTGTCTTTCATGCGGTCAGGCTTGATTGCATGTTCTGTCGCATTTTTGAAACTGTCTAAGTTAACCAGTGCATTTAACAACAGCGTTGCGGTGCCCTGATAAATAGCATTTCTCATTTCCTGATTATTGAGTCGGGTTCCACCCCGATTCACGCGGTCAAACAAATCAAAGGTGACGCGATCATGGGTTGGTGGTTTGATGACATGCAGGGTGAGGGGGCAATCTTCAATCTTGCTCTGCTGGGCCTGGGTCAGATACGTTTCAAATTTTGTCCCGTTTTTTGTTGATTCACTGAAGTATGCTCCGTTAAGAGAGGTCAGAATCGTAAGTTTTTGAAGTGAAAACTCGTGATTCATGAACTGAAAAAGAGTCGTTAGACGTTGACGACCATCCACAATGATGTATACGCCCTTATCGTCCTCTTTTACATAAATCAGAGGAAGAGGAATGCCCATCAAAATTGATTCAATCAATTCGCTTTTCTGCTTTGGTGACCATACGGCATGTCGTTGAAAATCAGGGTCAAGCTTGATGAGGGGTGGTATTTTTTCATGCTTGCGCTTGAGCTGAAAAACCGATGCGCTCTCTGAGGCGATGTTGACAAGAGCATCAGGATAGATCCGCGTTGTGTCAGTTTCTGGAGGCGAAGCGTTATCCCTGAATTCTCCACCAAGCGTCTCTTCACCTTCAAAGGTATCGTCGAGGTTCGTCTGTTGTTTATCTTCTGACATGTACTTTTTGAGCTTTGTTGTGGCTTTTCTGGTCAAGGCAGTAAAAATTATCTTCAGACATTTTTGCACGATCGGCACCTGCCTGATCACTATCACCTTTGCTAAAGATATACAAATTGAACGAAGCGATTATCGATAACTTTTTCCCCTTGAATGTCAAGCCTTACGCAGCAGCAACCCCTTGATTTCAGCCGTAAAGGAGGTCATGACGAGGAGTGGGCTGGCGTTGCGTTCGATGGCGCGGATGGCCTCTTCGGCGATGGTTGAGATCCTGAAGTAATCCGGGTTGGGGAAGTTTTTGGCAAATCGGTCGATGGCGTCGCTGATGTCGGGGTTGTTCAGCTC
>CAINOO010000161.1 GCA_903851535.1 uncultured Chlorobiaceae bacterium
GAACCGGTAACTTTTGGGGAATTTCCCGGTATGCAGAAGCAGCCATTTCGTAAAATCGTACGCTTTTTTAGCAATCAGCATTTCATGATTTTGCACAATTTTTTTTCCTTTCAGAGTTCCAGAAAACAGAAAGACAGAAAAATCAGGAAGAGGGACTGGAACGAACTACCCGAAAGCCGACATCGCTGCCCCTGAGCGCCGGATGATTCTCGATCCGGGCAGAGCAACGCAGATTCCCGGGAAGAGTGACCCACGAACCGCCGCGCAACGCACGGGCGGAATCGTCTTTATTACGCTTATTTTCCATCCGCTCCAAGACATTACCGGCCATATCGTACAATCCTTCAGGCGTAGCACCATCAGGATAGCGTCCGACGGGTGTTGTAGCTCCTTCATTGCCATCATAATTGGCAAGTTTTGCTGTTGGCTCTGCGTTGCCCCAAGGGTACTTGCGCCCCTCCTTTCCTGCTGCGGCATATTCCCACTCCATTTCTGTCGGCAAACGGTAGATATTGACTTTCCTGCCTTCGCTCTCCAGAAGAGAAAGCCAGAGGCAATAGGCTTTGGCCGCAAACCAGCTTATATCCATAACCGGCTGTTCCTCTTTATTGAATCGCTTGTCGTCATCCGAAGCAGAACGAAAAAGCTGTGCCAGGTCTTTTTTGCCCTTGAGATAATCGCCAAACCCCTCAATCTCCCCAGCCTCAGATCGTAGAGCTTTTGTATACAATTCAACCGATAAATCCTTGGCAAATACAGGCTCCCGGGAATCCAGATAAGCAATAAATTGCCGGTACAACTTGTTGGTAACCGTATATTTGGCAACGTAAAGGTCTGGCACTGTCTCCTGCTTCTCAGTCACGGAGAAGGTAAAGGTACCTCCCTCGATAAGGATGTATTGCGCATTGAGTTCATAGGGATTGTATCTGACAGAAATTGCCTTCACACTAACATTCACCTTACAGTCGATGTCAGCGGTGATATCAGAGGCAATTTTAACCCCTGGAATTTCATAAGCAAGACGCAAAATATCACGATCATCGGTAAGCTTCGGCTCAGCTTGAACAAACTCCCGAACAGCATCAACAGCTTCCTGAGTACCGATAATTTCAAGGCATCTCAAAACATATCGCTTCCTGTTATCCGCGACTTTCAGAGCCTCATTGTTTTTTTGTTCGTCTGCAATATTCGGCTCAAGCAACTTTGCTTTCAGTGCATCAATCTTTTTCCATGGAGCTTCCTCAACAAGAAGGTAGAGCAAATCCTGCTGTTTCGGTGACAACGTTTCACTGACCGGTGAATCAAAAAGCTTTTCCATAAAGGCATCAAAGATTTCAGCGTCCACCTGCCCAATAAAAAAACGAAGCGGTTCTTCCCACCAATCGTTGCCAAAATGCCCCACCAGCGCATCAAGATGCCCAATGGTTCGATGCATTTTTTTCTCAAGCTGCACACCCGCCAGGTACTCTCGAAATGATTTGTGCCGAAAAACATATTCCTTGTCGCCATACTCCACCAGCACTCCAGCCCGATCAACAAGATTTCGGCAGAACTCATCTGCAGGAAGCGAATTGAAAAGGGTATCGAGCAGCTCCTGCATTTTCTGCTGCATTGCAACCCGGTCGGCTTCATCTGTTTTCAGCTCTTCCTGCATCCAGAGAGAGATCGGGCTCAGTACTCGCCTTGCATCCTTTGCGGCAAGCAGCGGGTAGATTCCCCTTCGCCGATCACGATAATCGAGCATGTAGTTCAACGCAGCATCATAGAGTTCTGAACGCCCTGTGGGCAAAAACTCCCGATCTTTCCAGAGCATTGCCATAATCTGCAAGATCAGGGGCACCCCTGCAAGAGAGTGCAAGCTCCTGTTTTTCTCTTGCCCGAGAAAAGCAATAATTGCATCAGCTTTTTGTACTGCTTTTTGGCCTGCCTGTTGTTCTTGGCGGACTCTCAACTCCGGTTCATCTCGCGCACTGAGAGGTATCTCCCGAAAAAAGGCTGCACGGAACCAGAGATGCAAAAACTCAGCCTGCTTCTCCTTCGTAAAGTCCATGATATCGGCCCGCAGATGGCTTGCTTCAAGCTCAATACCATCCCCCTTCCGATAACCTGTGCTACGGGAAGTCACCACAAAGCGGGCATTGGTAAACCTTGAAACGGTTCGGTCAATCCAGTCACAAACGGCTTTCCGGTCATCGACATTGCTGATTTCATCCAGTCCATCAAGCAACACAAGTGTGGAGTGTTCACCAAGCCAGCCGGAAAAGAAGGTTTCTTCAATCTCAAGAAAATATTTTTGAGACCATGTAGAGAGAGCCGCTGGCAGTGAGGGATAACCGGTATCACTCTTGTCGATATCACGCAACGGGAAATAAAAAACATTGACTGGCTCATAAAAACCAAACTCCTGATAGCGCTTGTTGTCGAGACAGGAGAGTGCATAATATTTGAGCAGGGTTGTTTTGCCAGAACCCGGATCGCCGATAACCAGCAGCAGACGATGCTGTTGAAAAACCAAATTCATCACATCTTCAGGGGAAAGAACACGCTCTTCTTTTTTGGGTTCACAGAGGTATCCCTCTGTATGGGATCGTGCTTCGCAGCGCCATGTATCAGAAAGACTCAACGAGACAAAGGTATCCTTAAGTCTTACCGAAAAACTCTCGATTGCCGGAGAGCCCGAAAGATTTGTGTTGCCGAGTTGCTCTTGCAGCGTTGAATGGTAGAGCTGGAGAAACGAAGCCGGGTTGGCCTCCCGTGGTTGATACCTGTTTTTCATTGAGGCATCATCAACATAATCTTTTGAACAGAACCACCGGTGAACCTGTATATCAAGCTGATGGGCAAGTTTTTCCCTGAATTCATGCCGCTCGTCATACTCCTCTATCAACGCATTCGATTGCAGTGATGCCCTGAACTGGTCAAGCGCCTCTATCTGTTCAATATCAACATCCTTCCTGCGATATGCCACATTCGAAAAATAGAGCATGACCAGTTTTCCCGCTGCCATCATTCTTTCAACCTCTTCAACCGCTCCGCCTGGAGCGATACCTGTACCGGTGCCAATGCGTGTCCAGAAAATACCGATGGCAAAATCACACTCATCAACGATCTGTTTATTGAGTATCCCCTGCACCCGCTCCCCCGTTTCAGGTGCTGCGTGTGATTCCCATAACACCGCTTCGAGCATCAACGGGCGCTGTGTTCGGGCATTCCACTTCTTAATGACATCTTCTGCCATTTCACGCTCCGGCGCAACATCAGAGGGTGATGCGACAAGTACCTTTATCAGCCGAATATTTTTATCACTCATTCTCACTGTCATTTTTACAGTCCTTTGCTTGCAAGAGCATAACTGTTATTGCTTGAATCTTCAGAACTCAATATTTCAAACGATCATGAAGGGGCGCTGGAGCGGACAACCCGAAAACCAATCTCTGAGGAACTATAAAATGGGCTTTGGAAGCCAGAAACTGAGCATCGCAGATAATCGGGAGTAGTGTCCCACGAACCACCTCGCAAGAAAAAGCGCTCTTTTTCTTGCTCATTCCTGTTACCCATCCATTCCCAAACATTCCCGGCCATATCATACAGCCCGTCAGGTGTCACTCCATCGGGGTGGTCGCCAACCGGTGTTGTTGCTTCTTTTTTGCTCTTATAGTTTGCCCGATACGATGTTGGAACAGGGGCACCCCAAGGATAGGGCCTCCTTTCTTTTCCGCTTGCAGCATATTCCCACTCTGTCTCTGTCGGCAAACGATACAATCCTGAATCCTTGCATCCCGTTTCAAGGCATGAAAGCCAGAAGCAATAGGCTTTGGCACCATACCAACTGACACCTACCACAGGCTGATCATCCTTATTGAACCTCTCATCGTCGTCATAAACGGATCGTAAGCGTTCTGCCAGATCGGGCTCACCACGCAGGTAGTCGTAGAAACCTGTCTCGTGAATTGTGTTTGCATAAGCAAGCAACTTTTGCCGTAATGTTTTAAAAGGCAACACATCAATAAAAGCACCCTTGCCTGAAAGGTAGTTGATGAACTGTCGATAGAGGGTGTTCGTCACGGTGTATTTCGCCATGTAGAGATCAGGCAGCGTTTCGGTCTTGTCTGTCAAAGAGTAGGTGAATGTACCTCCCTTGATCAGGATATAATGTGAGCCAAGCTTGTCAAGCAGCATAAAGTTTAACCAGCGCTCTACCAAGAGGACTTTATCAGCGTAGGAGATATCATCGAGATCCAGTCCCCGTTGTTTCATAAGATCGGGCTGAGTCGCCTTAAACTCCAAATAATTGTCAAGAATCACTTTCGGCCCAGGAATTGCGTCATTAATCTTGAGGGCATGCAAAACATCCCTGATACACTTGATCAACTTCTTGATATCATTGTCATGAGATTTGACATCCTGACCTGAGATATCAGAAATAAACTGTTGATAACGGTGGGGATCCCTGTCAAGAATAAGCGACACTTTCGACTTCTGCTGCTTTGAACCAAATCGTTTGGCACCAAGAAAAAGCCCAAGCTCAAAGGGCATATTGAATCTTGGAAGCATTGTCTTTTTATCAGGTTCTGTTCTTGATATATCATGGATTCCACAACAACACTCCTCAATTATTCTATTGATTTTTTCTATGCGTACCTGACCGCCATCATCAAATTCGAAAGCACAACGAGGACGAAAACCACACTTGTAGACCGTAAAAAGAATAGCATCAAAAAACGGAATGTACTCTTTGTCAAAAGGACAATTGATAAAAACATTGAGGTTATGTGGAGGCATGGCAAACGCAATTATAATTTATTCCCGCACCATAGCAACACCTGTGGTTAATGTCCTGTTGCTCATACCTATAGCAAACATCACCCCGAAAATCGATTCATCACTACGGAACACCATCTCCAGATCGTGAAGCCTCTACAGCAGCCATAATATCTTTCGTTGTTGCTCTTGTGTTCACTCCTTTGACATCAAAAGGAGAGCTTGATAGCTGTTTATACACAATAGCAAACAGTTTTCCATTCCGTTTTTTAATAATCACTTCTTCAGTACGTGCAAGATCAAGCACCTTGGCGAATTTCGGTCGCGCTTCAGAATAGCTGTAAAATTTCATAATTTATACTCCAAAATCTACCAAAGAGAGAGAACAACAACCTGTGATAGTTTTTCGACGCAAGTTTCATAACAATGTGCCTGACAGATTCTGCCCAATTTCTGGCAGCACCGGGTTTGTCAACAGCAATAAACCGCACAACCTCTTCAATCTGAGAGGCTGCACGTTCTGAAAATTCGACGATCATCTCTTTTCAGCTTCAGCAATGATGTTTTCAAGAGAGGCAAAAACATCCTTTTCCGGTACCATCCGGTTGCTCCGATAATCTTCAAGCCCCTCGGTAACCGACTGCATAAATGCTATTTTATCAAGC
>CAINOO010000162.1 GCA_903851535.1 uncultured Chlorobiaceae bacterium
GCGCTTTTTTGAAGAAACAGGACTCACTTTTGATGATGATATGATTGACAGTTACCGTCATGCAAGAACCACATTCAATCAGTCTGCTCATGTCCGCTTTTAGACTTACAGGAGATAATTCATGAAGGTAGAATCCAATCCAATCCTTGATTTTGCGACATCTTATGTTTTCCCGCCATTCAGTGAACTGAAGGGAACCGATAAAATTGTTGCATTTGGAGATCATAGCCACAAGTGCCCGGTCTATGTGAGCCAGCTTGCACCATGTATGGCTGAGTGTCCGGCAGGGGAGAATATTCGCGGCTATCACCGCTTGTTGAACGGTGTTGACAAGTCCGACAATGCCCTGAAAGCCGCATGGGAGACCATTGTTGATGCAAATCCGTTTCCTGCCGTTATGGGCAGGATATGTCCTCATCCTTGTGAGAATGCCTGCAATCGCCAGTTTCACGACGAGAGTGTCGCCATTAATGCCGTTGAGCAGGTGATTGGCAATTACGGCATTGAAGCTGGTCTGCAACTGCCCGGGGCAGGGGTGGACAGCGGCAAGAGGGTTGCCGTTATCGGTGGCGGCCCGGCCGGTCTTTCAGCGGCCTATCAGCTTCGCCGCAAAGGTCATGCCGTAACGATTTACGATGCCAATGAAAAATTGGGTGGAATGGTACTGTACGGTATCATGGGCTACCGGGTTGATCGCAACATTCTTGAGGCTGAAATCCAGCGGATTGTCAACCTTGGGATCGAAACAAAAATGGGTGTCCGCGTTGGAGTCGATATCTCTCTCGCACAAATGGAGCAGGAGTACGACGCAATTTTTCTTGCTCCTGGAGCTCAATTGGGCCGTGCACTTCCGGTTCCCGGCTCTGCAGGAATTCCCGGAGTAACCAATGCCATTGACTTCCTGAGAAACTACGAAGTGCAGGGGGATGCCATTTCCATCGGGAAAAAAGTACTGGTTATAGGCGATGGTAATGTTGCTATGGATGTTGCTCGACTTGCGCTTCGTCTCGGCTCCGGAGCATCTGTGGTTGCCGGAGTTCCAAGAGAGGAGATGGCCTGCTTCCAGATTGAGTTTGATGATGCCGAGAGAGAAGGCACCCTCATGCACTACATGAGCGGAGCTCTGGAGGTCATCAAAGGGGAAAACGGTATTCAGGCTCTGCGCTGTGCCAAAATGGTGAAAAAAGTGAAGGGAGAGGATGGCTGGAATTCGCCGATTCCCTTTTTCCGGTATAAAAATACCGGAGAGACTTTTGACATCGAGGCCGATATGATTGTTGCCGCCATTGGACAGAGTGCCGACTTGCAGGGTTTTGAAAGTGTGACCGCTGGCAGTCCATGGCTCAAGGTCGACCGGTATTTTCGTCTGCAAGGCAAAGAGAAGTTCTTCGGAGGCGGGGATGCCATAAAAGTTGACCTTATCACTACGGCGGTCGGTCATGGGAGAAAGGCAGCAAATTCCATTGATGCTTTTCTTAAAGGGGCTCCTCTTCCTGAACAGGGATATCGGGAGATCACCAAAGTTCACAAGCAGGATGTGCTCTATTTTGTCCATTCCGAACAGGCAAAGAGGGAGACGATTGAGCTGGAAGAGGTCGTCGGTAACCACGATGAGCTGCTTGCGGCACTGAGCGAAGGGGAGGCGAAGGTGGAGTCAGCGCGTTGCATGAGCTGCGGGCTTTGCTTCGACTGCAAACAGTGTATCTCTTTCTGTCCGCAGGAAGCGGTTACCCGGTTCAGGGACAATCCGACCGGAGAAGTGGTCTATACCAATTACTCGAAGTGCGTCGGATGCCATCTTTGTTCACTGGTCTGCCCTTCCGGCTATATACAGATGGGGATGGGTGAAGGTCTTTAGGCTTCGGGAAAAGAAACCATGAAAACAAGAGGAGATAACGGATCCATGTCAGAAGATCTCATATATCAGGTTGAGGAGGCTATCACTGCTTCAAGAAAGTGGGCTGAAACAGGATGGCCAGTTACGTTCGGCCCACGTAATGTAGAGGTTTCATCGCTCAAGCAGGCCGAGTCACTGCCGAAAACGTTTGTTTTTCGGCAGGAGGCAGCCAACTATTGGATGCAGGCGAAGCTCACTGGAAATGATGCGGCTGATTCAGGGCAGAAGGCTCTCGATGCACTCAAAACCGGCAAACTCTCTGCGGCTGCCAACGCGCTTTACTTTTGTCAGTTTATCGAAAAGCCTTTTGCCGAACAGGCAAAAACCTGGTTGCCTCTCTATGAGGCATGTAAAGGGAAGCTTGCCGGGCTCTGAGTGCATGGCATTGTTTTTTTTCTCATAACATTTAAATCGACAGATTGGCCGTGAACATTGGAATTTTGCTCAAAGAGGGGCCGTATAACCACCAGGCCTCCGATACTGCCTTCAAGTTTGCTGAAGCTGCCATTAAAAAAGGGCACCATGTAGACGCTGTTTTTCTTTACAATGATGGTGTCACCAATGTGACCAAGCTCATGGATCCACCCCAGGATGACCGCAATATCGCCATTAGATGGAGTGAGCTGAGCAAGAAACATGGTTTTGAGATTCTTGCCTGTATTGCCGCATCCAAACGTCGGGGAATCAATGATGATGTTCTTGTAGATGGCGGTACTATCACCGGACTTGGAACCCTTACCGACATTGCAATCCGTAACGACAGACTGGTAACCTTTGGAGATTGAGATATTTATGGAAAATGAAAATGTAAAAAAGATCATGCATGTCCTGCGTCATGCACCACACGGAACAATCTATACCTACGAGGGGCTGGAGATGATTCTGATCATGGCCGCTTATGAGCAGGATCTCTCGGTGGTCTTTATTGGCGACGGGGTCTATGCCCTCAAAAAAGGTCAGGATACCAGTGCTATCGGTATCAAGGGTTTTTCTCGTACCTTTATGGCACTGGATGGTTATGACGTTGAAAAACTTTATGTTGATCAACGCTCACTTGAGGAACGGGGTCTCAGTGAAGATGACCTGATTGTTGATGTTGAGGTCATGAATTCTGAAAAAATCGGACAACTGATGAAAGAGCAGGATGTTGTTATTCATCACTGAGCCGAACACAATCTGAAATCATAACACATTATTTGTTAAAATGTTACATACAATCAACAAATCTCCCTTCGAGACCACCACGATGGAGACCTGTTTCAGGTTTCTTCAGCCGGGCGATCCTGTTCTTTTCATTGAGGACGGTGTCTATGCCGTTCAATCAGGCAACAGGTTTTCGCCAATGATTGAAGCTCTCCAGAAAAGCAATCCCCTCTTTGCGCTTCAGCCCGATCTGAGTGCCCGAGGTATTGATGCTGTTGCCGACGGGGTAGAAGCAATCGATTATGAGGGTTTTGTCGGGTTGGTTGAGGAGCATCAGGTAAATACCTGGTTCTGAACAACTGACAGAGCAAACTTTGAAAACCGTTATTCCCTTGTCTTATGACTAATGAATGGGGTCGAGCAGTGCAGGAGAACAAAACGAATATTCTTGATGCCTGGATGAGTCGGTCATTGTTGTTATTCTCCGGAAAAATGGCTGCCGCCTCTCCGGTTGCGGAGGCTCTCCATCAAGCTCTTGGAATGGTGCTTGATAATTGTGAAAAAAACAGCGAACTTCTCACTGGTGGCTTGGTGCAACTCTCAAGAATTCTTGCCGTACAGGATATGCCGCCATCGCAGGCGATGTCGCTTTTTTTTGAATTAAAAAAAATCATTCTGGAGTTCTCTTTGAAAGGAAGTCAAAAACATTCATTGAAACAGCTCGATCTGGATGCATTGCAGAGCCGTCTTGAAGAGCTGACCCTTCAGTCGTTTGACAGTTATATGATGCAGCGTGAAATGATCTGTCAGCTTAAACTTGATGAAAGCAAACGTATGCTCTTCATGCAGTTACGGAGGTCCGAGGTATGAAAAAAGTTTTTATGCCACTTCTTGTTGTTGGCATTCTTTGCCTTATTCCCTATGTCGGTGTACAGTATGCGGGGCTTGGTTATCTTTTTGCCGTTATTATTCCCTGTGCCTCTCTGGTGATTCTTGTCGCTGGTTTTGTGTGGCGGATGGTGAACTGGCTTATACGCCCTGTTCCTTTTCGTATACCGACAACGTGCGGGCAGGAAAAATCTCTTGACTGGATCAGGCAGGACAAGCTTGAATCCCCGTCACACTTCTGGCAGGCTGCCGCCAGGGTGTTGGGAGAAGTGTTTCTTTTTCGTTCCCTTTTTCGCAACACAAAGGCAGAGCTCTATGCTGGAGCAAAGCTTGCCTACGGTTCAACCAAGTGGCTCTGGCTTGGTGGCATGGTCTTTCACTGGTCTCTGCTGGTCATAGTTCTCCGACACTCCAAGTTCTTTTTTTCAACAGTACCACCCTTTGCTGATTTTCTCGATAATGCCGATCGATTCTTCGACATTACCCTTCCCGCATTCTATATGACTGATGCGCTTGTTCTCTCTGCCATCTCTTTTCTTGTTGTTCGAAGGCTGCGCGATGCCAAGTTGCGTCTGATTTCTCTGCCAACTGATTTTTTCCCGCTATTTTTGATTCTGGCTATTGCTCTTGCTGGCATGAGCATGCGCTATGTCACCAAAATCAATGTGCTGCCGGTTCACGATCAGATTTTGACGCTCATGGATTACAGTTTTGTTCTCTCCGGTGAAATAGGGGTACTCTTTTATGTTCATCTCTTTCTGGTTTGTGTGCTTGCCATCTATTTCCCTTTCAGCAAGCTCATGCATGCAGGAGGAATTTTTTTGAGTCCGACACGCAACCTATGCAACAACAGTCGTGAAAAGAGGCATAACAATCCATGGAATCCCGATATCAAATTCAAGAGCTATGCTGAGTATGAGAATGAATATCGAGAAAAAATGAAAAAAGCTGGTCTTCCGGTTGAAAAGGAATAATTATGTCGAAATACGTCCAAAAACTATCCGAGCTCAAACAGGAGTTCGAAAAGAAAAAACCGGCACTTTTGAAAGAGGACTATTCCGGCAAGGAGTGGTGGGATCTGCCTGTAGAGTTCCGTGACGGCAACTGGTGTTTTCCTGGTAAACCAGAAGTCCTTCAGGATCTTGGTTTACCAAATCCTCGTAAATGGGCAGCAACAGATGCCGATTGGCAACTGCCCGACGGGTGGGAAAAGACGATCAAGGATGGGCTGAAAAGCCGTCTGAAGCGCTTTCGTTCATTCAAGCTTTTTCTTGACACTTGTGTGCGCTGCGGTGCCTGCGCCGACAAGTGTCATTTTTTTCTTGGCACGGGAGACCCGAAAAACATGCCTGTCTTGAGGGCTGAACTCATCCGGTCGGTCTATCGCAACGATTTTCCCCTGGCTGAAAAAATCCTCAAGGGCTTTTCCGGATCAAGAAAGCTGACGGCAGAGGTGATCAAGGAGTGGCACATGTACTTTAACCAGTGTACCGAGTGTCGTCGTTGTTCTGTTTTTTGCCCGATGGGTATTGATACTGCCGAAATCACCATGATGGCCCGGGAACTTTTGAACCTGATCGGTGTCAACAACAACTGGATTCTTGCTCCGGTTTCCAATTGCAACCGTACCGGCAATCACCTTGGGATTGAACCCCACACCTTTGTGCAGAATATTGAGTCTCTCGTCGA
>CAINOO010000163.1 GCA_903851535.1 uncultured Chlorobiaceae bacterium
GACCTGATTGAAATAGCTGATATCACGCAGTTCGGAGAAAACCCCATGATCAAGATAGGGCTTGAGATCAAAAATTCCTTTTTGCCCACCTGCGGTTTCGATGTAAATCCGATAATCTGACAAAGGCTTTACGCTTTTTACATCCCAGTACATAGTGACCTCATAACGGGTTTATTTTATAAGGGGCCTCACCATTGACGGCTAATTCCCAGTCAGCGACCAACTCATCGCGGCGCAACTCAATCCAAGCCTGCACCAAACGCAACTGTTTGCGCGGTAACTCTCCGATAAGAATCTCGCCATCCTGAATACCGACAGTCGCCTCAAACTCACCATATTTTGCATGGATATGCGGCAAATGATGCTGCTTGTTATCAAGGAGATAAAGACGGATGATAATACCGTAAAACATTGAGATAATTGGCATTATGTACACCCTGGATAATTTATTTTGAAAACAACAGATACGCTTGCGAAACATCCTGCCAAGAGACAAGGTACGGTAAAATTAACCCTCCAGGAAATGCACACTTACAAGCAGATACATCTACACCACCCGATCAAGCACCGCAACAATGCGCCCGGCAGCGGCTCCGTCCCATTTTTCGGGGATTTTTGAGCGGCTGGTGATGTGCTTGTGCGTGCCGGGATGGAGAATGTCGTGGATGCGGCTCCTGATCTCCTCCTCATCGAGGCTGACAAGGGCGTTGGTACCAATTTCGATTGTTGCTGGACGGGCGGTGCTTTCCATGATGGTGAGACAGGGCACGTTCATAACGGTGGCTTCCGACTGCATCTCCTCGATGTCGGTGAGGAGCAGCAGTGCATCGCGAAGCAGCTTCAAAAGCGTGGCGTGCTGCGGGGGGGCAATCATCTTCACACCCTCCATTTCGCCGAAGGCCTCACCCAGGCCGTGCTGCTGTAACAGCTCATCAAGACCGGCAACGAGCGGAATGACGACGGTGATGTTGCCGGAAATCTCTTTGAGAAGCCGCTGCATCATTTCGAGCGGTTCTTTCGCGGAGAAACGGCCAGCCGGATCAAGGAGCACGAGCGCGTATTTTTTAGCTTTGACATCCAGCACCGCTGCGGCACCGGAATTGTTCGCCTCTTCCATCAGGCCGACAAGGCTGTCGATAAGCAGATTGCCTGCAAAGAAGACCTTTTCATCAGCGACACCTTCGTTGATGAGATTGTATTCGCCGCTGTGTTCGCTGACAAAGTGGAAGTCGGCCATGGCGTCAATAACGACGCGGTTGACCTCTTCGGCATCAGAACGCTCGTAGCTCCGCAAGCCCGCATCAACAGCGGCAAGGGGAAGTCCGAGCTTTGCGGCCGTGACTGCGGCTCCAAAGGCGGCATTGTCGGAACCGCAGATCAGCACGAGGTCAGGTTTTTCGACAAGCATAATTTTTTCCATCCCGGTCATGGCGGCGGCAAGCTGTTCAACCTGCGTTCCTTCCGGGAGTGTGATCGTGTGGTTTGCTTCACCAATACCGAAGCTTGCGGCCAGGTCGCGGCTGATCGGCTCAGCACCCCGGGGAGCGGCAAGCAGCACGACCGGATGATATGCTTTCTTGTTTTTCAGGGTTTTATAGAGCGGAGCAAGCAGAAGGGTGCCCGGCTTGCCACCGGCGATCAATAGTAATTTTTTCACAGTCAAAACAAAGCTTTGTTACATTATAGGGAAAGTTCTTTCAGGAACAGCTCTGGCTTTAAACAAACCACTCACGACACTGTAACCGGCGGTGTCAGGAAAAACCACAGTATGCAATGAGAAACGTTTTTTCACGGTCGCTCTTCACCGCTTTTCTGCTGCTTTTTCTGGCAGTATCAGTCACTGTTCCGATTCATAATACACTCCAGGCGGAACAAAAGAAAATTATTCTCCAGCATGCCGATACCATCGAAGGCAGTGAGAGCGAAGGTGGACGCTACCGCTCGGTTATCGGCAATGTAGAGTTTCAGGACGGAACCTTGACCCTCCGATGCGACCGTGCAACCAGTTATGAGGAGGAGCACAAAATTGTGCTTGTCGGCAACATCAGCATAACCGACACCGCCTTTGCCATCTATGGCGATAGTGGAGTCTATTTCACAGAGAAACAGACTGGCGAAATAACCGGCCACGTCCGGGGCCGGATGCTCGACAACTCCCTCTTCGGCATGTCAAGCCGCGCCGTGGTCAACAAGGCGAAAAGCGAGGTATGGCTGTACGACAATGCCATTGCCTGGCACCTGAAGCAGCAGATCAGCGGAGAGAGTATTTTGCTTCACTTCACCCAGTCCGGGAGTAGCAAAAAACAGAACATTGATGAAATACAGGTGCATAACAACGCCTTTTTTGCCTCTGCCGATACCCTTTCCCGCTCGCCGGTAGTCTATGACCAGTTCAGCGGCAAGAAGATGGTCATCCGTCTCAGGGAGGGGAAAAAAATAGCAGGAGTAACACTCACCGGCCAGGCAGAAAGCCTCTATCACCTCTACAACGAAAAAAAGCAGCCATCGGGTATCAACTATTCGAGCGGGGATATGATCAGGATGTTTTTTACCGACGGCGTCCTCGGCAGTGTAAAGGTAACGGGCAATGTGGAGGGAAAGCAGTACCCTGAAAGTTTCAGGGGAAAGAGAAAGATCAACCTTTCAAAATTTGCCTGGAGAGAGCGGGAAAATCCGTTCAGAAATCAGAAAAGCCTTCCGTGATTGAGGGGAAGGCTTTTCGCACCATCTGATTACGGCTTGCAACTGCGGCAAGGGCAGGAAAACTCAGGAGGACAATCCGCTTCTCTATTTGGCCAAGGGACAACTTCCAGCGGAACATGCACCGGTTGAGCAGGGGCTTGGCGCTGCAGGAGCGGCTGCCGGGGCTGGTTTGCCACTGCCGTAGTCTGTTTTGTAAAAGCCTGAGCCTTTGAGCAAAAATCCACCGCTGGCGCTGATAACCCGTTCAAAACTCTCCGCTCCACATTCCGGACAGAGTGTCAAGGAGTTTTCACTTATTTTCTGGACTATTTCAAGCTCATTTCCGCAGTTGTTACAACGATACTGATAGGTAGGCATCTCTCTATTTCTCCTTGATTAATCGCTTGCTGACGGACACTCTTCTCCGTCACTCGGTTGTTTAAAAAGTTCGTTGGCGGCAAAAATGCGCCGTTTTCGTATATAGCGATATTTGGCGGAATATAAAACCCTGTGCCGTGATCGTCAAAACCCGGGCTGTGATATTGCGGGAGATAAAATACCGCGACCAGTCGAAAATTTGCTCCATCTACACCCGCGATTTCGGCAAAATGTCTGTCATTATCAAAGGTGCCCGCAACCCCAAAAACAAGCTTTCAAGCCTTTTCAATGCAGGCAATGTCGTCGATATGGTACTGTACAAGAAAAGCAGCCGCGATATCCAGCTCGTCAGTGATGGAAACCTTGTTTTAAGCCCGATGGTTCCCGAGCCTGATTTGGAGCGCTTTGCCATCCTCTACCGCATCATCGACTTTGTAGGCCATACAACCCAGAACGACGAAAAAAACCTGCCGCTCTTTACCCTGCTGGCAGGAACCCTTGAGCAGCTCTATCATACCGATCTCAATTTTGAGCAGCTCTATGCATGGTTCCTCTTGCGCTTTGTCTCCCTGCTTGGTTTTCAGCCCTCCCTTCGTCGATGCGTCTTCAGCGGAGAGGAGCTTCTGCCTGCCATCAGGGCGCAAAATCTGACAGAGATCTACTTTGTGATGAACCCTGGCGGGCTTGCGCTGCCCTCCGCTGCCGATCCTGGCATGGCGAAAAAGCGACTCATTCCCGTGCGCCTCGCCATGCTGATGAGTGAGCTTGCCGCAACGCGCCTTCCCTCCGGCAATGCGATCAAGGCCGACCCCAGAGAGATTGAGACCATCTGGAATCTGCTTCAGGAGTATTGTTCTCTCCATCTTGAACATGCCAGGGGACGCAAAAACCTGACAATCATCTCACAAATCCTCCTGAAATAGCCGCCCCGCTCTTTTTGGGGTTTTATATCTTGCGGACTATTTCTATCTTGAGCAAGCCTTTTATTACTCTTATAACGTCCTCTCCAATCAATAAAACAGCATAGTCCGACATGCCTCAACTCACCAAATCTGCTGAACTCTTTGAGAA
>CAINOO010000164.1 GCA_903851535.1 uncultured Chlorobiaceae bacterium
GCAGCATTGAACCAGAGAGAAAAAAACCTGATGAAACGAGAAAGCACCATCATTGGGCAATCGGTGCTGATTACCCAACTCAAACAACTTGCTCTCCAGGTTTCCGGAACCGATATTACGGTATTGATCATCGGAGAGACCGGATCGGGCAAGGATGTGCTGGCACGTTTTATTCATGCCAACAGTCTGCGGGCAGAGAGAAGTTTTATTCCTGTCAATTGTGGTGCCATTCCCTCGGGAATTCTTGAATCGGAGCTCTTCGGCCATGAAAAAGGGGCCTTTACCGGAGCGGTGCAAGGCAGAAAAGGATACTTTGAAAGCGCCGACAGGGGTACCATTTTTCTTGATGAAATCGGTGAGATGCCTCTTGAAACCCAGGTAAAATTTCTCCGGGTTATTGAAACCGGTGAGTTTCAGCGGGTAGGGTCATCGGAAAGCATCTACTCCGATGCTCGCATCATTGCCGCCACAAACAAAAACATGTATCAGGCTGTTGCAGAAAAAAACTTTCGGGAAGATCTCTTCTACAGGCTGCGCAGTGTTGAAATCCAGATTCCTCCACTGAGGGAGAGAGGACGGGATATCCTTCTTCTGGCCGAAACCTTTGTTCATGAGTTTGAGCAGAAACACAAAATCCTCTTTGCAGGCTTCAGCCCCGATGCGGTGGAGATGCTGATGCGCTACCCCTGGCCGGGAAACGTCCGCGAGCTCAGAAATCTTGTCGAGTCGCTGCTTGTGCTTGAAAAAGAAAAATATATCACTCCAGAAATCCTTGAACGGCATCTGGTGCAGCGGAACCGGTACAAAAGTCTGGTTCATGATCCTGCCAGATCTGAAAAAAATGAGCTCCAGATCATCTACAGCTCGATTATACAGCTTCGCCAGGAGGTGAGCGATATCCGTCAACTCCTGCAGCATCTTGTTCAAACCAGACCATTCACCCCGCTGCTTCTGCCCGATACCTCGGCAACAGTTCCGCCCTTTACGAGCGCCTTGCGCCCCTCCTTCGAGGCAAATGAAGAGCCCGTGCCAGCCAATGAACCCCTTCACTCACTCGATCAGATAGAAAGGAAGTCCATTGCCGAAACACTTGACGCCTGCCACGGAAATAAACGGAAAACCGCCCTCGCTCTCGGCATTACCGAACGAACCCTGTACCGCAAAATCAAGGCTTACGGACTGCATGAATCGACCGATGCGAAAGAGCACCATCCCTGATTACAACGTGCTCCCCCCTCTCCATCTCTTTGCAAAAGCAACCAGAAGCAACAGCGCCGATAGTACCGATGCAACGTGCGGCAGAAGATCGGGATGCGTGGTATAAAAGGTCAGTCGGCTTTCGAGCGGCACCTCTGCCGTCAAGCTCTCCTCCTGCCACCAGGGCACTTCAGCAATGATTCGCCCAAATTTATCGAGAACAACCGTCAGACCGGTATTGGCACACCGCGCCATTGCCCGGCGGTTTTCGATACAGCGCATCCTGCCAATGGCCAAATGCTGATACGGCCCGTATGAGGTTCCATACCAGCCATCATTGGTCACAAGGGTCAGAAGCCTCGCCCCTTTACCGACAAACTCCGCAACAAGGGTTGGAAAAATGGACTCGTAACAAATAATATTGGCAAGAACAACCTTCCCGTGCCGTGGAGAGGACAATTCCATCACGGAGGCATCGCGGCCCCTCCCCCACCCTCTGATGCCCGAGAGGGAAAAGGTAAGATTACCAAGCCAGGGAAAATAGTCGATGTATGGTACCCGCTCGGCAAAGGGAACAAGACGCATCTTGCGGTAGATCTGGGGCACAGCGCTGCCCGCTCCAAGCAGCATCGAGGCGTTATAACTCTCGACATGCCCGTTGCGCTCACCCGAAATATCGATAAAACCGGTCAACAGGGCAGTATTCCACCCCCGAAGCGCAAAATGTAACGATTGCAGATCGGCTGCATAGGGGCTCTCAAGAATTGAAAAGGGAATAGCCGTTTCAGGCCATATCACCAGCTCGGGCCGGTTTTCACGAACTGCCTTGCCGGTCATGCGATAATATCGCGCCATAATTTCAGCGCTGTTATACGCTGCCCACTTTTCGTGAGGATTGATATCAGGCTGAACAAGCGTTACGCGGAGCGACAACTCCTTTTCAGAAACCACTCCTTCCCGAGAGAACAGCACGAAGGCATAGAGCAATGGCGCAACAACCATAAGGGTCATAAGGGCGACAGAGCCCGCGACCTCCCGTTTGCTGCCTGTCAAAAAAAGCACGACCAGCACATTGAACCAGACAAGCCAGAAACTGACTCCCCATACCCCGACGAGATCGGCATACTGAATCATGAGGTTCAAATTGGCCTGTGAATTGCCAAGAGTCAGCCATCCAAGCGAAAGATCCTGCTGCATGTAGGCCCACTCCCATGCAACCCAGAAAAAAGGGAGAGAGAAGAGCGCAAAACGATAACCGGCCATTTTTTTGACCGCAAAAAAAAGAAACAGAGGCACCGTGAGAAAAAAGGCCTGCGCAACAATGGTTAAAACGCCTCCCGGAAATGTTGCAAGACTCACCCACCAGAGGCTGATCGAACAAAAAAGAAGCATGGCAAGATAGACCCGCCGAAAAAGCTCCCCCGGCTTTTCGACCGTGCGAAGGGAGATGAGCAGCGGCACAAGGGCGACCCATGCGATTATTTCAAGGCGGATAAAGGGATAGGAGGGAAATGAAAGGCCAAGAAGCGCTCCGCTCAACAAAGACGGCAGGTAACGGGAATGACTGAGTTTGTTACTTATCGGAAATAATAGGCTCATCAAACAACAAAATGGTTATCAATTGACGCAAAAAAATCAAAAAATCAGCCCCTGGCACAAAATCGCCAAGAGTAAATGGCATTTCCGGCAAACAGTTAATCACTCAAAACATATTTTACTTTATTTATTGATTTTTATTCTTTAAATTTCTTACAATCTGTTACTTAACAGGAATAGTTTCTGTGACATTTCCTGAAAATATCCAATTTCAACGCCATTAGAAAAAGGAGAACTCATTATGGCTCTTTTCGGCACAAAAGACACCACGACCGCACACTCAGATTATGAGATCGTACTTGAGGGCGGTTCAAGCTCGTGGGGCAAGGTAAAATGTCGGGCAAAGGTAAACGTTCCCCCGGCGCTTCCCCTTCTACCGGCTGACTGTAACATCAAAATCAATGTAAAGCCTCTCGACCCGGCAAAAGGGTTTGTCAGGTTTTCGGCAGTTATTGAGTCAATTGTAGACAGCACAAAAAGCAAGCTGGTTGTAGAGGCTGATATCGCCAATGAGACCAAGGAAAGAAGAATCTGCGTCGGTGAAGGATCGGTTAGCGTAGGTGACTTCTCCCACTCATTCTCCTTTGAAGGCTCCGTTGTCAACCTCTTTTACTACCGCTCAGACGCAGTCAAAAGAAATGTACCAAACCCGATTTACATGCAGGGACGGCAGTTCCATGACATTATCATGAAAGTGCCGCTCGATAATCCTGATGTTATCGACACATGGGAAGGTACCCTTCAGTCACTGCAGTCGAACGGCGCATTCAACGACTGGATTCGCGAGTTCTGGTTTATTGGACCTGCTTTTACAGCCCTGAACGAAGGCGGACAGAGAATTTCAAAAATCGAAGTGAACAGCATCGGCACACAGAGTGGCGACAAGGGCCCGGTTGGCGTAACGAGATGGCGCTTCTCTCACGGCGGCTCCGGTATCGTTGACTCCATTGCACGCTGGGCAGAGCTCTTCCCGGCAGACAAGCTGAACAGACCCGCATCGGTAGAGGCTGGATTCCGTTCTGACTCACAGGGTATTGAGGTAAAGGTTGATGGCGACTTCCCTGGCGTATCGGTTGATGCCGGCGGTGGTCTGCGCAGAATTTTGAACCATCCCCTCATTCCGCTGGTACACCACGGCATGGTAGGAAAACTGAACGACTTTACCGTCGATGCCCAGTTGAAAATTGTTCTTCCAAAAGGATACAAGGTGCGCTATGCAGCACCCCAGTTCCGTTCACAGAACCTTGAAGAGTATCGCTGGAGCGGTGGCGCTTATGGCCGCTGGGTTGAGCATGTCTGCAAGGGTGGTACCGGACAGTTTGAAGTGCTGTACGCTCAGTAAGCAACAGACAGAATTGACAAGAGCAGAAAAACCGGTGAAGAGCCGGTTTTTCTCTTTCAACCCATCAACTGCAAGATATCCTCAATCTCCTCTTTGATCTCTTTGAGAAGCACCATCCGCCGTTCGTCAACCACACCGTGGCGGTTCTTCTCATGGCCGATCTGTTTCTGGAGTTTGAGAATTTCAGTGGTTTTGTGATCGGTTTCACTGCTTTTAAGGACTCCCCTGACAATTTCACTCGCTTTCCCCAGCTTGTACCCTTTTTCATAGACCAGCTCCTTGA
>CAINOO010000165.1 GCA_903851535.1 uncultured Chlorobiaceae bacterium
GGCGCTCACCGGTACCGAGTACCTCGTTCAGCTTTTTTTTCCATTCCGCTGCGTGCTCACGAGAAAGGTGACTGTCGAGGGTTGTACCCGTAATAGTGGCCTGTTTTGTATGGAGCCACGTCATGAATGCCTTGTTGGCCAGAAGAATTGTACCTCCCTGATCAAGAAGAGAGATGGGTTCCGCAAAAGCATCAAACTGCGTATCGAGCGATTTCTCATCATTGTCAGGATCAAGTATGGTCAGCAACAGCTCCTTCAATGATGCCGATTCTGCTGCATGAAGCATACGAAGCCTGAACGCTGTAAGCGACTCGTATTTTTTGCGATCGGTAACGTCATGAACAATGGAATAGAGAAACTCCTGTCCGGCAATATTGATCATGTTGCTGAAGACATCGACATCACGGATAGAGCCATTGGCCCGCCGGTGACGGAATGAAAAGTGGTTCTTCTTCAACGTTCGGCTTTGTTCCATCTCTTTTTTTACCTCTTCAGGAGATAGTGTGTTGATCTCCTGAATACGCATTCTGCGGAGTTCTTCAATCGACCAACCGTAATAATCCGCTGCAGCAAGATTGGCATCCATAATATCGCCTGTAGAGGGATCGATCAGCATCATGATTGCTGAGTGACCTTCAAAAAGGCTTCTGAATCGCTCTTCACTTTGCCGTAGCGCCTCCTCAGCATGCCGACGCTCCGTAACGTCATGAATGATGGCATAGAGAAGCTCTTTTCCTGCAACATGGATAAGATTGCTGAATACTTCGACATTGCGTACAGAGCAATCTGCCCTGCGATGCTCAAATAAAAAATGGTTCTGCTTTGAAGTCCGGCAGTTCTCCATATTGTTTTTCACCTCATCAGGAGTAGCGCTGGTGATCTGCTGTATACGCATCCGCCGCAGTTCTGCATTTGACCAGCCGTAAAACTCTTCCGCAGCATGGTTGGCATCCGTAATTTCGCCCGTATCAGGGTCAAGAAGAATCATGACTGCAGAGTGGTTTTCGAAGAGGCGTCTGAATCGCTCCTCGCTTTGCAGCAAAATCACTTCGTTCTGCTTGCGCTCCGTGATGTCATCGAAAAGTGCAACAAACTCCCCTTTCTGAGGACTGTAGACAGAAATGTCATACCATTTGTTCAATGCTTTCAGATAAATCTCGAATTGATCAGGAATTCCTGATTCAACCACCTTTCTGTGCTTTTCGAGAAAATCCGGATTTGACTCGACAATTCCAGGCAGAACTTCGGTTATTCTGCGGCCTGTTACATTTTTCAGTCCAGTCAGCTTCTCATAACTTTGATTGACCTCCAGATGCAAAAAATCAACCGTCCTCCCCTCTTCAACTATCATCCGGCAGTGTGCGTAACCACTCCTTATGAATGTGATGGGATTTATGTGACCAGTAGTTGTATGGGTGGCTGATGCTTCCTGATGTTTAGTCATTGCGATACGGTCTCTGCTATTTTTTTTCTGATCAGCCATCAAGAAGCGCTTCGTTGAATTGTTGACTTCCCTTTACCAACGTACCCTGGCTCTTTGGTACTGAAAAAAGGCTCAAAAAGGTGCTTGTGAATCTCTTCTGGTATGCCAGTCTCATCGCTGGTTGTAAAACACTAAACATGGCAATAGTCCAAACAGGTGTACATGGAGATTATTCCATCTGTAATACTATAAATACAGAACCCCAAAAAAGGAGATTGTTACTCATGGCTTCCTCTGCTAATAATGCAGATTATTTTTCTTATTGACTATCAGGATGGTTAGAAAAAATTAATCGCAACGCCGAAACGTATTTAGATTGTACTCACAAAACAAAATCAGTCATGGCAACAGGGTTGGGCAGAGAAAAACCGCCCCTTCCTGGCAGCGTGCTGGTTTTTTTGGCCTTTATCACCATATATGCCTACTTTAAAACATCTGAGCCCATAATGCCGATATACCTCCAGTTTTGCCATGCTGACACAGTTCAAGGAAACAGTTGCGTTCATCCCCTGTAACCAACAAAAAAAATTTACTATGCGAGCACGTCCACAATTCCTGGTTTTTGTTTTTTTGCTTCTTGCCATCATAACGCAAAATGGCCAAACACATCCTGCAGGCAAAAAGCATGCGGCAAAGCATGTGCAAAAAAAACATTCAGCAGCTCCGGCACACAAAACGCACGCCGCAGCTTTTCCAAACAAAAGGCACACCGCAGTAGCGGCACACAAAAGGCACTCTGCCGTTCGAGACGACAGGAGGCATACTGCGGTTTCATTACACAACAGACAGGCAAGAACCGCAGACGCTAAAAGGCCGTCTTACAGGACGATGCAACCACCCAGGATTATGCCGGACACTCTTCGGCGCACGCTCATCAACAGCGAAAACAACAGGCTTACCAACCCGGGCCAGCTTGCCAGACTAAAAGAAAAACTGCAGCGGGATGTTTTATCAAGAAAAAAGGTTGTCAGAATTGTTCATATCGGGGATTCGCATGTCCAGGCTGACATGATGACAAGGGTCTTAAGGCTTGGATTGCAATACCGTTACGGGAATGCTGGCCGGGGAATTGTCTTTCCCTTGCAGTTAGCAAAGACCAACGCTCCCGCTGATATTTTTTCATCTTCGAATCAAGCATGGTTATACGGGCACCTGTCGATGGAAAATAGCCCGGTAAAATGCGGAGTTTGTGGATATGGATTACAAGGTGATGCTGCAAACTGGGAACTTGAAATTGGATCAATGCCTGAACGGGGGGATGAAGACACTTTCGACATGGTCCGTTTGTTTACCGGAAAAAATTCAGGTTGCATCAACATCAGCTATAACGGAACGGAAAAGAAAGAGGTTTGCATGGAACCAGGAAAGAGTTTCGATACCGCAGAGGTTACGCTAAGCATGAAAACCAACACCATATCTCTTTCCGGAAAGTCGCCCGATTTCACTGCATTTACTTTTTACGGTATTTCGTTCGAAAAGAAAAAGGCCTCCGGAGTACTCTATCACTCCATAGGAGTTAACGGCGCTGAATTCGCCTCTTATAACAGTGACCCTCTTTTCTTTGAACAGATTGGAGCACTGAAAGCCGATTGCTATATCATCTCGCTTGGAACCAATGAAGCTCAGAAACGAAAATTGAATAGCGAAGATTTTGCTTTGCAGATCAGGAGTATGGTAATGAATCTCAGGCGGATATCTCCCGATGCCGTTTTCATTATCACCACTCCTGCACCATCTTTATTGCATGGCGTAGCCATCAATCCGAAAATCAAAACCGTTACAGAGGTGCTGGCAAAGGTGAGCGATGAAGAGAAGATCAGTTTATGGAATTATTATGACATTATAGGGGGGAACAAGGGGCTTGCCATGCTTCAGACTTACGGGCTTTACCGTCCGGACTTTATCCATTTCAACCGGACGGGATATGAATTACAAGGTTTTATGTTGCTTTCCGCGTTACTTAAATGCACCTTATAAATGATTATTTTTCATGCAGTTCGATAGTATTTCCCGACCAGAATCAGAGTGATACCGCGTAATAATCCCGATACCATGCCACAAAACGGCCAATACCTTCCTGCACGGTTGTTTCCGGCTTGTAGTGGACATCCTCCATCAGTTGGTCGACGTCAGCGCAGGTATCGGGCACATCACCGGGCTGCAATGGCAGAAACTCTTTTATGGCAGTTCGGCCAAGCTGACCTTCAAGTGCTTCGATATAATCCATAAGCTCAACCGGGCTGCTGTTACCGATATTGTAAACTCTCCAGGGAGCCTTGCTTGTGCCAGGATCGGGCTTGAGGCCCGACCAGTCGGAGTTTGGCATGGCTACATGATCGAGCGTCCTCAGCACCCCTTCAACGATATCGTCGATATAGGTAAAATCGCGGCGATGTTTGCCGAAATTGAATACTTGTATGGGCTTGTTGTTCAGTATGGCATCAGTAAAGAGAAAGAGCGCCATATCCGGCCTTCCCCAGGGCCCGTAAACGGTAAAAAAACGCAACCCGGTTGTTGGCAAATTATAGAGATTGCTATAGGTGTGCGCCATCAACTCATTGGCCTTTTTGCTTGCCGCATAGAGGGAGAGCGGATGATCGACATTGTCATGCACCGAAAAAGGCATAGTTTCGTTGGCACCATAGACCGAGCTTGAAGAGGCATAGACGAGATGCTCCACATGGTTATGACGGCACCCTTCGAGAATATGGAGAAACCCGACAATATTGCTTTCAATATAGGCATGGGGATTCTCAATAGAATAGCGTACACCAGCCTGGGCAGCAAGATTCACTACTCGCTCAAACTCACCTGTCCTGAAAAGCTCCTCCATTGCACAGCGATCAGCAAGATCAGCCTTCACAAAAGTAAATCCGTCAAAAGGAGCAAGCATCGAAAGCCGCGCCTCCTTGAGTGAGACGTCATAATAGTCATTCATATTATCGACACCGGTGACCAGCTCTCCCCTTTCGAGCAGCCGTTTGCAGAGATGAAATCCTATAAATCCGGCGGCACCGGTAACCAGTATCTTCATTGTCATTGATCAGTAATGGATTACAATCGCGACAGGAGCGCGGCTTCTGAAAAATTTGAGCTGTTTTGGCCACCCATAATAAAAACAATTGAGCGCTTCGACAAGCTAAAAGAGAACAGCGACAGCGAGCCGGGTTAACTGCCGGGTTATTGCAACAAACCGCACAGCAAGCAGCTTGTCACAAAAAATCTGATAAAAACGCAAAAAGCCCCTCGATATTTTAATATTATTAGGTATACTCAGGCATATACCGAAATAATTTAAGCATGGATGGGCGATTTGAGTATACGTTTCCATAAACAACAAGAATCCATACCTGTATGATTCGCTTCTTTGAGCGCTACGAAGCCGAAACCTCACAGTTTTTCGACGAGGTTATCTCAAAAGAGGGATCCCCCCGCTCTCACTACGACAAAATGCTTCACCGCTTCAGCCAGTTTTCGGTGGACGATATCAAGGCACGCCGGGAGATTGTCAATATTTTTTTCCGGAACCAGGGTATCACCTTTACCGTCTATGGCGAAGAGGAGGGTGTTGAGCGGCTCTTTCCATTTGATCTTATTCCGAGAGTGGTGCCTGCCAACGAATGGCAGACCATCGAGCGGGGGCTTACACAGCGCATTACAGCACTGAATGCCTTTCTGCACGACATCTATCATGGCCAGAAAATCCTCAAGGACAAGGTGATTCCTGCCGAACTTATCCTCGGAAGCCAGCATTTCAGACGCGAATTTGTAGGGATTAATCCACCTCTCGGCATCTACATTCACGTTACCGGCAGCGATATTATCCGCGACGGAGAGGGAAACTATCTGGTGCTTGAAGACAATTTGCGCACCCCGAGCGGGGTCTCCTATATGCTGCAAAACCGGCAGGCGATGAAACGCGCCTTCCCGGTGCTCTTCGATAAATACAAGATCAGGCCAATCGAAAATTATCCACAGGAGCTGCTCCGTACCCTGCAGGAGATAGGCCCGGTTTCGCGCCGTGAACCGAACGTGGTGGTGCTTACTCCCGGCATCTACAACTCAGCCTACTTTGAGCACAGCTTCCTGGCCCGCCAGATGGGCGTCGAGTTGACCGAAGGAAAAGATCTTGTGGTCAACAACAACAAGGTCTACACCAGAACCACCAGAGGACTGGAACAGGTTGATGTGGTCTACCGGAGGGTGGATGATGCCTATCTCGATCCGCTTGTGTTTCGCCCCGACTCGAAGCTCGGTGTTGCAGGTATTGTTAATGCGTACCGAAAAGGCAATGTGACGCTTGCCAATGCCATCGGTTGCGGAGTAGCCGACGACAAGGTGATCTACAGTTTTGTGCCTGAAATCATCAAATACTACCTCGGTGAGGATCCGATTCTGCAAAATGTGCCAACCTGGCTGGCAAGCAACCCTGCTGACCTGAAATATATTCTGGCAAACCTCGACTCGCTCGTAGTGAAGGCTGCCAATGAATCGGGAGGCTATGGGATGTTGATCGGGCCGGAATCGACGGTTGAGCAGCAGGAGAATTTTGCTGAGATGATTGTGGCTAATCCACGCAACTACATCGCCCAGCCAACCATTTCGCTGTCGCGCCACCCCAGCTTTTTCAATGACACCGAACTTTTTGGGTGCCATATCGATCTTCGCCCCTATGTATTGTATGGTAAAACTGTTACTATAGTCCCCGGAGGTTTGACAAGGGTGGCCCTCAAACGTGGTTCATTGGTGGTCAACTCCTCCCAGGGAGGAGGAAGCAAAGACACCTGGGTTGTTGACGAATAAACAATAATTATCTATTACCTATGTTAAGCCGTGTTGCCGAATCGCTCTTCTGGATGAGCCGTTATTTTGAACGGGCAGAGAATACTGCAAGGTTTCTTGACGTCAATTTCAACCTGCTGCTCGATCTCAATAAAATTACCCACATCGAAAACCCGAGCTACTGGGTGGCGCTTATTCTTGTCACCAGCGACAAGGAGCGTTTCAACAGCCTCTACGACGAATACTCGGCCCGTACCGTAACCGATTACCTGGTCTTCAACAAAAGCAATCCGAACTCTATCACCTCCTGTGTCGGTCTGGCGAGGGAGAATGCACGCAGCATCATCGAGAGCATCTCAAGCGAAATGTGGGAGCAGGTCAATAACCTCTACCACTACCTGCAGAGTGTGACCCCGCAGTTTGTGCATAACGACCCCTACGGTTTCTACAAGGAGATCAAAAATGCCTCGCATCTCTTCCAGGGTATTACCGATAACACCTTTTCGCACAATGAAGGGTGGGACTTTATACAAATTGCAAAGTATCTTGAGCGCACGGACAACATCGCCAGGCTCATTGATGTGAAATACCACATGCTGCTCTCCGAAGCGCAAAGCCAGCCTGAACTCGTTGCCGGTTCAGAAGATATTATTCAATGGATGGCCGTACTCAAGAGCTGCAGCGCCCTCGAGGCATTCCGCAAGGTTTATCTCTCAAAAATTGATCCCGACAACATCCTGCGCTTTCTCATTTTGGACCGTACCTTTCCGCGAAGCATCAATTTTTCTGTTTGTGCGGCAGAAGATGCCCTGTGGCGCATATCGGGAAGCTCCCGGCACCGTTATGTCAACAACGCCGACCGGCTTATCGGAAAGCTGGAGGCCGAGTTGAGCTATACGGCAATTGAAGATATTTTTGCGACGGGGCTGCATAACTATCTTGCCGATCTGGAACAGCGACTGGTGAAAGTTGGAGAACAGGTTCACCTCACTTATTTTGCCTATCACACTCCGGAAATCGAGTCATCAGATATTGAAGAGGCGCTTCCCTTTACAGGAATAGCCGGTGGAAGAGCCAACTGGAGCCAGGCACAGCAGCATCAGCAACAGCAATAACCCGACCGTAAACCACAAGAGCATGATTCTGAAAGTTGAGCACTCTACCCTGTTTGAATATGACAATCCAATCTATGAAACAGCAACAGAAGTAAGGCTCCACCCCGACAATAACCCTGCGGCTCCGCAGCGCTGTGCAAGCTTCTTGCTTGAGGTCGAGCCCCCTGCCGCCATTTTTGAGTACACCGATTTCTACGGCAATCAGGTCAATCACTTCAACCTTCTCCAGAGCCACAAACGGGTTAAAATTGTTGCAACATCAGTGGTAGAGACCGGCATGGGCCACGCTGAAGCAATCGAGGATGAAGATATTTATCTGATGGATTTTTCATGCCAGAGTCGCTATGTACATTTCGATGCTGCGATACGCGATTTTACAACCCGTTTTTCCACCAATACCGACAGTTTTCAGCTTGCTGAATCGATCTGCCGCCACATCAACGATACCTTCATCTACGAACCGGGTGTAACTGACGTTCACAGTACCAGTGCAGTGGTCATGGCACTCGGACGGGGTGTCTGCCAGGATTTTGCCCACATTCTGCTTGCCACCTGCCGCTACCTCGGACTTCCCGCCCGCTATGTCAGCGGTTACCTCTATGGAGGAAGCACGCCCGATGGACACGATGAGGCAACTCACGCATGGTGCGAAATCTACTGCGGCAAGGAAAAAGGGTGGATCGGCATGGATCCGACGCATAAAACCCTCTTTGTTGATCAACGCTATATCAAGATCGGTTCAGGCAAGGACTATGATGACGTCCCTCCGGTTCGTGGAACCTACAAAGGCAATGCCACTGAAAAGCTGACTGTAGCGGTGCGGGTAAGCTCCATGGAGTGAAGTGACGAAGATTTGGCCGTAAAAAGCGGTTTCACAATTCCGTCACAATCACTACATTGACGCATATCCATTTTTTTGGCAACAATAGCAATTCGGTGATATCGTGCCGGAAAATGCGGTTGTTGATGCACAATTCACTTATGAGCGGAGGAGCTGTCATGACACAGGGAGAAAGGCGTCACAGCCGGAAATGGTCGATTTTGTTGTTGATCTGCGGCCTGCTGGTTGCAATGGTACTTGTGCTCATAACACCCTGGAAATGCAGGCACCTCCCCTCTCACCCACATCCGGCACAAAGTTACAGCGAAGCGTTACACCTCGTTGAACTCTTCAGGGCAGATGAAGCTCAAGGAATGAATCCGCTCAGCCGAACCCGATTGATGACCCACGGCAAGAAAACAGATCGTGCCATCATTTTGGTTCATGGCTATACAAGCGACCCGCAACAGTTTCTGGAGTTGGGAAAGCGTTTCTATGATTTGGGCTATAACGTCCTCATTGCTCCACTCCCTCACCACGGTCTGGCTGACCGAATGAGTGATGCTCATGCCCTTCTGAAGGCCGAAGAGCTGGCAGCTTACGCCGACCGTACAGTGGACATTGGCCACGGACTCGGTGACAAAGTGTTCATGATGGGCATCTCTGCGGGCGGAGTTACTACTGCATGGGCAGCACAAAACCGGAACGATATTGATTTGGCGGTCATTATCTCCCCCGCACTGGGATTCAAAATAGTGCCGACGCCATTGACCGCTGCAGCCATGAACATTTATACCATCTTGCCCGATGCACTCGAATGGTGGGATCCGGTGCTGAAAGAGAAGGTTCTTCCTGAGCACGCATCTCCCCGTTACTCCCGTCACGCCTTGTCGCAAATCCTCCGTCTGGGTTTTATCGCTCAAGCGGATGCACAGCACAAGTCTCCTGGCGCAAAAACGATGGTGATAATCTTCAATAACAATGATGGCTCGATCAATAACGAGATGACAACAAAGATGGTCAACATCTGGAAGACCCACCATGCAAGCCTGACAACCAGCACGTTCGAGGCCGGTCTGAAGCTCCCCCACGACATCATCGACCCGGCTCAGCCCGATCAACGGGTCGATATCGTCTATCCCCGCCTCCTGGAACTGGTCGAAAAAGCCGCAAGCAACGAAACGCCATAGCCTCTGTATTGAAAGAGGGAAAACTTTTTTTGGAAACTTTCCCTCTTTGAAGGCTTAATCGCTTATTTTCCGAAAGGCTGCGGAGTTGGTGTTGTATCCGTTGATGGCGGAAGATGCGGAAGCTCGAATTTCGGCTGATCACCCGTCAAGCTCTTCAGGAAGGCAACGATGCTCGCATTCTCCTCGGCAGTAAACTTTTTGCCTAACTGAATCTGACCCATAACTTCAACGGCATTTGAGAGTGTTGACGCGCCGCCGTCATGGAAATAGGGGTAGGTAAGCTCCACGTTCCTCAGTGTTGGCACTTTGAATTTGAAACGATCGGCATCATCTTTTGTAACAGCAAAACGACCAAGAGCCGGATTTTTTGTTTTGTAAGGTTCCACAGCACCCATTTTCTGGAATGAATTTCCCCCGACAGCCGCGCCATTGTGACAATTTGTGCATCCACTGCTCTTGAAGAGCTCATAGCCTGCAAGCTCCTCTTTGGTAATTGCCGCATTATCACCATTCAGCCATTTGTCGAAACGCGCATTGGGAGTGACCAGCGTCTCTTCGAAGGCGGCGATGGCCGTTGTCACCTTGTCGATATCAATGGTATCGACCTTGAAGACCTTTTTGAACTCTTCCACATAAGCAGGAATGGATTGCAGCACGGCGACCGCAAGATCATGGGTAAACGACATTTCGCCCGGATTGCCTATCGGACCACCTGCCTGCTCCTTAAGATTTTTAGCCCGTCCATCCCAGAACTGCGCAAGGCTCATGCTGGAGTTGAGTACGGTTGGTGAGTTGATTGGCCCTTGATGCCATTTGTGCCCAATGGAGCTTTTGAGATTGTCACTACCACCCATACTGAGATTGTGGCAGGAGTTGCATGAAATAAATCCTGATTTTGAAAGACGGGGATCAAAGAAGAGTTTTTTGCCAAGCTCCACCATAGCCTGATCAGCCACTTTCGGTGCTTCAAGAGGTTTGACTGGCTCCCCCGCCCTTGGCTGAATAACAGGAACAGCTACAGATACTGGCACGGGCTGCTTTACCGCTACTGGTTGCGGTTTTTTGGTACAAGAGGCGATAACTCCGGCCGCAAGAAGGGTTACAACAAGGATGTGTGTTTTCATGGTCAGGTTCTGAAAAAATTATCAAGAGTGACGAAATACAGGTTATTCTTGGTGCTCTGAAAAAGTACTTCCAGAGAACTAATTATACTGTTTTTTCTCTTGAATCCGGCAAACGGAACACCTCGATCGTAAACAAATTGACCGTGTTCGAACCGACAAGAGGAAAAGAATCCGGGAGTCAAGCAAAGGCCTGTGCGGCTCTTTTGTTTTGTGCGGGGCTTTGGCTACTTTGGCAGATGAAATTCAGCCTCATTACCACCGACCCGCACTGCTCTGCCAGGTGCGGAGTTCTTGAAACCGGACATGGAACCATTCCTACGCCGGTCTTTATGCCGGTAGGCACCCGCGCAAGCGTCAAGTCAGTTGAACCCCATGAACTGCGGGAGAACAACGTCCATATCATTCTGGCCAATACCTACCATCTCTACCTGAAACCTGGAAACGGGATTCTGCAGAAAGCGGGTGGCGTCCACCGCTTCATGAACTGGGACGGCCCGCTCTTGACCGACAGCGGCGGCTACCAGGTCTACTCGCTCTCCGACCTGCGCAAAATCAATGAAGAGGGGGTGATCTTCAAA
>CAINOO010000166.1 GCA_903851535.1 uncultured Chlorobiaceae bacterium
AATTTGCCTTTCAGACCAACAAAGACAAAAAGCGTCACGCACTGCTTGTTGACTGGGAACGACTGCCGAAAGAGGAAAAAGATAAACGGCTCTCACAGGTTTCAGAAAATATTCCCCGCTTGCTGAAAGCGGCTGGCTATACCATTGTCAAACTCTCCCAGTAAACGCAACGGCATCACAACGTCGTGCTGCAAAAGCACAAAAAAGCGCTGAATTGGCTAAACAGCAATATTTTGCGTACACTTTGCCAAAGCAAGAGAGAACCCGGTAAAGAGAATAATGAGACAATGATGCGCATTTCAAGGAAAATCGAAATTGATTACGGCCACACGCTTCCGAACAGCTTTTCCTTCTGCAACCAGTTGCATGGACACCGTGGGGTGGTTGTTGCCACTGTCGAAGGGAGGCTGATTGAGCGCAAGGGTGAGAGCGACGAGGGGATGGTGATGGATTTCAAGTTTTTGAAGGAGATCATGATCGAGCAGATTCACGACAAGCTCGATCACGGCTTTGCCGTCTGGAAAGAGGATCACGAAGATCTCGACTTTATTATGACGCGTAATTCACGGGTGCTGGTTACCGATGAGCCACCAACAGCAGAGTGCCTTGCAAAGTGGGCGTTCAACCAGCTTCGGCACCGCCTGCCGGAAGGAGTCACGCTTAAACAGCTCCGATGGTATGAAACGCCGAACAATTGGGCTGATTTTGACGGCGAGTAACCTCACCACACGCCAATAGCTGAACAAAGCGGCAAGAAGCATTTTCACTTCTCCCTCTTTTTCTTTACGTTGAGGTGATACAATTATATTACTCGTCAAGTATCAAAATTGCTCAACACAACAAAAAGGGGGCGAGCGATGCGAATCCATGATTTTGACCCGGAAAACAGACCAAGGGAGCGCTTTTTGCGAAGTGGAGCTGCCTCACTCAGCCCTGCTGAGCTCCTTGCCATCATCTTGCGCACCGGCACAAAAGATCGGAATATTGTCGATATTTGCAACGAAATCATAGCCCGCTTTACCCTTGAAAAACTCTCAAACATAACAATCAAGGAGCTTCAGGAGGTCAAGGGAATCGGAAAGGCCAAAGCAATGCAGATCGTTGCCGTCTTCGAACTGAACAAGCGGCTCCATTACAGCCGCAACCAGAATAAAAAAATTCAGGCGGCAAGCGATATTTTCGAATATATGGCCGGCCGGGTTCCGGATGAAACAAAGGAGCATCTCTTTGTGCTCCACCTGAACACCAAAAACCAGATCACCAAAACCGAGCTTGTCTCCGTTGGAACGCTCAACGCCGCCCTCATTCACCCTCGGGAGGTTTTCAAGGCCGCAATAAAGGAGAGCTCCCACGCCATTATTCTGGTGCATAATCACCCTTCAGGCGATACGGAACCAAGCAGCGCCGACAAACAGGTCACGGAACTCCTCAAAAAGGCAAGCACCGTCATACAGATAGACCTGCTCGACCATATCATCACAGGAAAAACAGGATGGTTCAGCTTTCGGGAAAGCGGTCTACTCTGAGAGCGACTCTTCAGCCGAACGAAAACAGGGCCGTACCGGAATTTTCCTGGCCGTTCCGGGAAATTTCACGAACATTTCTTGCCTGCAGCCCTTTCTGCGTCTTGTCGAGTTCAAAATCAACATCGGCATCCTGGTTCAACACCTTAAAATTCTGATCTGACTGAATGGCTGAAAAATGGACAAAGATATCCTCTCCACCCTCAGGATTCAAAAGAAAGCCGTAGCCTTTTTTGCCATCAAACCATTTAACTTTACTTATTGCCATGATAAACCTGCAAAT